>DATHXE010000671.1:0-12698 GCA_035459845.1 Tepidisphaeraceae bacterium
GGCCCCGTGCGACAGGGTCCCTCCGCACTCCAAGATCAGCCCGGCCGCGTTGGTGAATAGGGGGGTCCAGGACGGGTCGGTGCTCGGGCAGACCAGGACGTAGCGGTGGCCGAGGTCGCCGGCGGAATCGGGCGACCGCACGATCCGCGCCGGGCCGGTCGCCACGCCCGGCGAGATGCCGAAGGCTTCTAGTTGCGCGTTGCCGGTTGCGAGTTGCGAGGCCGGAGGGGAGCCGAGCTCGTCGAGGTTCGTCGCGTCGATCACGTACGGCAGTGGCACCCGCTTTTCCGCCTTGTATTGCGCCTTGCGGCCGGCGATGAGGTTGTGCGGGGCGAACCCGATGTGCAGGGCGTCGATCATCTCCTCGCGGGTGAGGAAGAAGACGTCGTCGCCGATCTCGAGGCGGCGGCCGACCTCGACCGCGACGTCGCGCAGCAGGTCGTACCCGAGCATGAGGTAGAACTTGCCGTCCTCGCGGAAGCGCATGTAGCGGCGGGCCAGGGCCAGGCGTTTGTCGAGCTCGGCGCGGTCGTGCGGGGCGAGGCGAGCGTTCAACTCCGCCAGGCGCACTTCGACCTTCTTCGCGTGCTCGCGGTGCAGCTGGTCAGGACTGGCGCCGTCCTTGAGCCGCCGGGCCATCGCCAGCAACTCGGCCGGGCGCTCGCGCCAGCGCGGCGTGGCCAGGTCGAACTCCTCAGGCGCGCGGTGCCCGTACTCGGCCAGCCAGCGCTCGGCCGTCTCCTCGCCCTGCGCCACCTTGTACAGCAGCGCGTTGGCCTGCAGGGTCTTGTCCGCGGCGTGCGCGGACGACAGCAGATTGGTCAACTCGTCGGCGTCGTCGTCCCACCGCGTCTCTTCGAGCAGTACCCGCAACTCCGCCAGCGCCGTGCCCGAGATCAAACTGGGCATCAGCGACTGCGGCGCGAAGTCGTCCATCACGCGGTGTTCGCGGTGGTGCCAGAGGCTCACCAGGCCCGCCGCATCCAGCGTCCGCAGTTCAATCGCTTTCTGCTCCGCCACCCACTTCACGAACGCCGGGATCGCCTCCGATTCCAACCGCTTGTCGTACGACTCGGACAGCGCCTTGATCGTCGCCCCCGCTCGCCCCGCCCGGCGGAGCATCTTCATCCGCGCCACTGCCGACCCCACCGGCACGCCCGGTGGGGCCTGCGCCGCGTCGGGGTTCCGGCGGAGCTGTTCGACGTCGTACTTGAACGGATACCCCTCGAAGAACATCTCGGGCGCCAGCGCCGCGTCCATGTAGATCTTGCCGGCGACCAGCGTCAGGAACCCGTCCTTGCCGACCCGCGGCGACGGCTCGAACCCGGCCTGCCGGTACATCTGCCCGAACCCGCCGGCGCCGCTCATGAACCGCCCGATCACGCTCCAGGTCAGCGGCGTCGGGTGCGGGAGGGTCTCGGCGAGATTGTGTACGACCCACGGGCCGCGGCCGGCATCGGAGAGTTCCCGCAACTGCTGCCGCGCGCCGGTCAGGACGCGCTCGTACTGCTCGGCGTCCTCCAGCGTCGTGATCGGCCGGGACTGCAGCAGGTACAGCCGCCCGGCGTGGAAGCCCCACTCGATATCCTGCGGCCCGCCGAAGTGGTCGGCGGCCTTGAGGCCGAGCTTCCAGAGGGCGTGGACGTCCTGGGACTTGAGACAGGGGATGCGGCGCTTGTCGTCGTGGACGGGGATCTCGTGACCATCGCTGCGCGACCCGCCCGCTGAAGCGGGCTCGCCGACAGCGGGGATCATGATCTGCTTGTCCGCGATCCGCGCCTGCAGCACGCGCCCGGTCGACCGCTGGACGCGCAGGACGTCCGGCTGCACGCGCCCGCTCACGACCGCCTCGCCCAATCCCCAACTCGCCTCGACGAGCATCTCGTCGCGCGAGCCCGTCTGCGGGTTGGCGGTGAACAGCACGCCGGCGACGTCCGACGGCACCAGCCGCTGCACGACGACGGCCATCGCGACCTGGGCCATGTCGATGCCGTGCTGGGCCAGGTACGCCCGCGTGCGCGGCGAGTCGATCGACGCCCAGCAGCAGCGGATCCGGTTGAGCAGCGCGTGCTCGTCGCGGACGTCGAGGTACGTCTCGTACTGCCCCGCCATCGAGGCCTCGGCCATGTCCTCGGCCGTCGCGCTCGACCGCACCGCCACCGCCGGCGACCCCATCTCCCGGTACGTGCGAAGGATCGCGTCGGCCAGGTCCTGCGGGATCTCCTCGCCCTTGCCGTGTTCGGCCCAGTAGCGGTACGCCTGGGTCGTCACGCAGAACCCGCCCGGTACGTCGAACCCCGCCCGCAGGAGCACGCCGAGGTTGACGGCCTTCCCCCCGGCCAGCGCCTTGTCCCGGCAATCGTCCAGCAGCTGAAGGTGAGTCGCGTGCATAGGCGAACCCGCTTCAGCGGGCGGGCGTCGCGAAGCGACGGGGGAAGGGGTCAATGGTCCATTGTCCATTGTCAATGGTTCGGGCCGAACGTAAGGCCGGCGCGCCCGCGGGTCAATCGCGCGGTCGGCCGCACGCCTAGCGTATCACGGGGGCATCGGCCGTGTTGAAGCCGACGCGCCAACTCGGATTGCCCCGCCCGCGTCCTTTCACTTCGCGGCCGGCAGGTTCTGCCCGAGCCACGCCCGCAGGCGCCTCGCGTCCGTGCCGC
Source organism: Tepidisphaeraceae bacterium (assembly GCA_035459845.1). Classification (GTDB taxonomy): domain Bacteria; phylum Planctomycetota; class Phycisphaerae; order Tepidisphaerales; family Tepidisphaeraceae; genus DASPKW01. The sequence goes on from DATHXE010000671.1 coordinate 2,661, forward strand.
CGGGGCTCGGGCGCGTCGCGTTCGCGATTCGCCCGTCGGCCCCGACGATGACGACCCGGTTCGGCCACCCGGCGTACGCTTTGCCGACCGCGTTGTCCGCCGAGTCGACCGCGACGGGCATCCGCAGCGCGTACGTCCGCCGGCAGACCGCTGCGTTGGCCGCCCGCGCCTCGGGCGATTGCGGCTGGTCGATCTTCGCCAGCCCGGCTTCGCCGCGCTCGTCGACGACGCGCACCGTCGACCCCGGGTGCGCCTCGCGCACGTAGACGAACAGGAACGCCGCCCGGTCGCGGAACTCGTCGTACACGCGGTCGACGTCCGCGAGCTGGTTGCGGAACGGCGGGCATGTGAAGCTGCCGAACACCAGCACGACCGGGCGGCCCGCGTGCAGGTCCTTCAGCGCGACCGTCTTCGGTTCCGCCGGCTTGGCCGCCGCGACGGCCCGGTCGCCCGGCTTTGCCACGGGGGGCAGGAGCGCGAGCGTGAACGCAGGCGCGGCCTCGCCGACTTTCAGCGTGTCCGCCCACCGCTCGCTGCGGTCCGCCGGCGTCGTCACCTCGCGCTCCGCCGCGACGCCCGCGACCGACCGCCACCCCAGCACGAGCAGGAGGAGGCCGAACACGATCCCCCGTGAACCCGAGGTGCTCATCCGGTCGATTGTAGCTTGTTGATTGCCGATTGCCGATTTATCCGCGGAGTTCACTACGGAGGCATCCTTCGCTGGACAGGCTCCGACACGGAAAGGAGAGACGAGAGAAAGAATCAGCCACGGACGCCACCGATGGGACGCGGATCCCAATTCTGATCGGTGATCGTCCGTGCCATCGGTGTCATCGGTGGCAAAGACTCTTCCTCGAATTCTCTGTGGCTCCGTGTGCCCTGTGGTGAATCGGAGGGCGCGCGTCACTTCACCTTCGTCAGCTCTTCCGCAGTCCACTGTTGTTCGCCGCGGCCGGCGGTCTCCTTGCGGATTTCCGCGACCGCGGCGGGCGTCAGGGCGTGGCCCTCGTGGCCCCACTCGCGCCGCAGGTAGGTCACGACCGCCGCCACCTGGTCGTCGGTCATCGCGGCCCCGAGGCCCGGCATCTCCAGGTCGGTCGTCTTCTTCCCGACCTTGATCGGGCCCTGCACGCCGTGCAGGATGATCCGCACCAGCCGGGCGTCGGGCCCCAGCACCCACTCGCTGTCCGCCAGCGCGGGTGCCACGCCGTCCTGCCCCAGGCCCGACGGCTGGTGGCACTGGGCGCACACGGACGCGTAGAACTCGCGCCCGGCCGCGAACCGCTTGTCCTCGTCCGGGGTCAGCGGCGCGAGCGGGGGGGTCTTGTCGCCCGGCTTGCCCGGCCAGCTCATGCCGACCTGGGCCTTGGTCGCCAGGTCCGCGAGCTTCTTGTCGGACGACGCGTGCAGCTTGATCAAGCCCGCGGGCTCGACCTTGAGCCGGACGCGCCGCGGCGCCGCCCCCTTGGCGGGCGGCGTCATCGCGTCGACCACGCCCGCCAGCAGCGCCTGCTGCGCCGCCCCGTGCCCGGCCGGTTGGTTGGCGATCAGCGTCAGCAGCTGGTCGATCCGGTCCGCGCTGCGGCTCCGGATCACGCACTCCGACAGGTCGTTCAAGATCGCCGCGGCGTTCTTCGCGTCGGCACCCTTCATTTTCTCGACGAACTTCGCGTCCTTGAGCAGCAGGTCGAGCAGCTCGAGCTCGCGCCCGACGGCCCCGCTCAGGGCGGCGGTGCGGAAGACCGGGCTGGCGATTTGCTTCGTGAGGATCGACAGCAGCGCCGCCCGCGCCTCGGCCGAGTTGATCGTGCCCGCGCTGATCAACACCTGGAGCTGGACCGAGTCGTCCGCGTCGCCGGCGAGCCCGATCAGGGCGTCCAGCGCGTCGCCGACCTCGCGCAGGCGCGGCTCGCCCGCGCGGATGGCCGCCACGCGCACGCGCGGGTCCGCGTCCTTCATCGCCGCCGCGGCCGTCTCGTCGTCCAGCTTGCCCAACCCTTCGAGCGCCCAGACCGCGTGCATCCGCCCCAGCGGCGTCACCCCCCCTTGGACCTTGTTCTTGAGCACGTCGAGCAGCAGATCCGCCGCCGCCGGGTCCTGCCGCTCGACGATCAGCCGCTGCGCCGTCTCGCGCCACCACCCGTTCGGGTGCGAGAGCGTTTTGACCAGCTCCGCCGTCGGCGCCTTCGACAATTTCGGCTGCGGCCCGGGCTTGGTCGATTCGTGCACGATGCGGTAGATCCGCCCCAAGTGCAGGCCCTTCTCCAGCCCGCGCGACTCGACCTGGTTCTTGAGGTATGACGTCAGGTAGGCCGCGTGCTGGAGGATGCCGCGGTACAGGTCGACGACGTAGAGCGTCCCGTCGGGCGCGGTGTACAGGTTCACCGGGCGGAAGCGCTCGTCGGTCGACGTCAGGAAGTCGACCGGCCCGTCGTTCTGCCCGCCCGAGCCGTGTTGCATCGACTTGCCCGTCAGCACCACGCCGTTCTGCGTGATCGCGTGGCGGGTGACCAGGTTTGCCGACGGCTCGCACACGAAGGCGTTGCCGAGCATTTCCGCGGGGAGCTTGTCGCCGCGGTACACGACGGGGCCGCAGGCGGCCGTCACCTTGGTCAGGTAACCCTGCTCGTTGACGATCGGCGTGTACCCGCGGTTGACGCCCGGGTTCACTCGGGACGGGAAGACGTTGCCGGTCGACAGCGACACGTTGAGCCCGGCCGCCCCGCCCAGGTACGGGTTGCGCCCCAGGTACTGCGACGGCGCGAAGTCGGCCCGCAGCATCGTCGAGTTCGAGTTGTAGTAAAACCGGCCCACGTCGTCCTGCGTCAGCCCCCACTGCCCCTTGGCGCTGGACCCGTCGCGCAGGAAGGACTTCTTCGCCGGGTTGTACTTGAACCGCGACGGGTAGTTCGAGCTGTAGATCCAGTTGTCGAGCCCGTGCGTGAGGCCGTTGGCCATGTGCTCGGGGTTCGGGGCCTTGCGCCCGTAGTCGGACGCGATCAGGTCCTTCTTGTCGGCCACGCCGTCGCCGTCGGTGTCTTTGGCGAACCACAGATTGGGCGGTTCGGCCACGAGCACGCCGTCGGCGACCACCGCGACCGCGCGCGGCGCGACGAGCTTGTCCATGAACCGCGTGGCCTTGTCCATCCGCCCGTCGCCGTCGGTGTCCTCGAGCAGGGTGATTCGCCCGACCGGCGCGAGCTCGGACTCCCCGCCCTTGGTGTCGGGCATGTACCCGCGCAGCTCGACCACGTAGATCCGCCCGTCCGGGTCGAACGCCATCGCGATCGGCTCCTCGACCAGCGGCTCGCTCGCCACGAGCTCCAGCCTGAACCCGGGCGGCAGCTTGAACGACTTGAGCGCCTCGTCCGGCGCGAGCACCGGCGCAGGCGGGATCCGGTCGATCTTCCACTTCTGCTGTTTCTGTTGCGCGGCCAGGTCCCCGCCCGGTGGCCCGGCCAGCAGGGGGGCGAGGGCGCCGACAGTCAGACCGACCGCGGCAGTCAGGGCGACGAGCTTGCGAATAGACATCCGGGCCTTTTCGGGAAGGAGGAATCAGTCGGAAAAGCGACAGTCCCCAGTATCGCCCACCGGCCCCGACGTTGCGAGGGGCCGCGAGGGCGGAGGGGACCCACGGTTCATCCCGCGGTTCCCCTGTGCCGGTCCCGGATTTGCACCCGCCCGGGGCAGTCACTCACCAAAGGAACCCCATGCGCCATCCCCGTCTCATCGCCGCCGTTGCCATGACCGTCGCGGGCCTCGGCCTCGCCACCGGATGTGAGCAAGCCTACGTCGCCTCCCAGGGTGCGGATCAGGCCGCCCGCGACCCCGAGGTTGCCCGCGCCCTTTCCGGCGGCGGCAACGCCCCCGGCGGGTCCATCGACAGTGCCGGCGGCGGCGTCGGCCGCGACGCCCGCCCCTCGCAGAGCTCGTTCCGGCCTGACCCGGTCGGCACGCCCGGCAACCTCGGCGGGGTGGGCGGGGCGGGCGGGACCGTCACCGGCAACTCGTCCGCCGCTTCCGGCACCGTGACCGGGGTCAACTCGACCACCGGCGCGGGCGGTGGTATCGGCGCTGGCCCCAACGGCGCGCTCATCAATAACAACAACACCACCACCGGCGGCCCACTCAATCCGCGAACCGGCTTCGACCGCACCGGCGGGCCGCCCGGCGCGTTCAACAACAATGGCGCCGGCAACGTGGTCCTTCCCAACGGCACGGTGAGCGGCAACCGCACGACGACCGGCACGGCCGGTACGACGACCGGCGGCACCACGAGCGGCACCGGCACGGCGACGCAGTCCGGCACCGCGACTGGCGGCTCGTCGACCCCCGGCGCCGCCGGCAACGGCACGCCCGCCGGCTCGCGCGCGGCACCGGGATCGGCGGGCGGAGGGGCGACCAACATCGGCACCGCCCCCGGCTCCGGCGCAGGGTCCACCGGCAGCGCGATCGGCGGCACTACTCCCGGTGGCGGTAGCGCCGCCGGCACCGGCAGCACCACCACGTCGGGCCGCGGAAACCCGCTTCCCACGGGCGGCACGCTCAACGCCGGCGGTACCGGCCTGAATACCGGAACCGGGACGACCAACACCGGCACGACCATCGGCGGCACCACGCCGTCCGGCCAAACCACCGGCATCGGCACCGGCACCGCCGCCGGCAACAATAACTCGACCGTCCGCCCCGGCGCGACCGGCGGCACGAGCAGCGGCGGCGGCACGACCTCCGGCACCACGGGCTCCGCAGGTGGCGCCGCGGGTGGGGGCAGCGGCGCGGGCACCGGCAGCGGCGGCGGAACGACTGGCGCTGGCACGGCCGGCGGTGGCAGTGGCGCGGGCACAGGGTCCGGCGGCGGATCCACCGGCGGCGGCACGGCGGGCGGCGGGAGCGGCGCGGGCACCGGCACGGGCGGCGGATCCACCGGCGGTGGCGCGGCAGGCGGTGGCAGCGGCGCCGGGACCGGCGGCAGCGGCGGTGGCGCGGGGGGTGGTGGCGCCGGCGGTGGGGCGGGAGGCGCGGGGGGTGGAGGCGGACAATAGGACCGTCAGAACGCTCACGAGTGTCGGCGCCGCAAGCCTGTTGCTTGCGGCGTCGCCGCGCGCGGGCTCGATCTGCAATTCCTCATCCGAGCCCGCAGTTGCGAGAGAACCGCCTCATTGCCACGGCCAACCTGCCCGCACCAACCGACCGCTCCCCTTGCCCCCGCCGGCCCGGCGCGTACCTTATGCCGTTTCCACTCGCGCGCCGAACCAACCGGAGAAGAAGGAAATCATGGCTGAGACTGCCGTAGCGGACATTGGCTTGATCGGGCTGGCCGTCATGGGCGAAAACCTCGCCCTCAACATCGCCGACCACGGGTTCAAGGTCGCGGTTTACAACCGCACCACCGACGTGATGAAGAAGTTCATCGCCCGCGAGAACCCGCCGGGCGGGCTCGTGGGGTGCGAGACGGTCCAGCAGCTCGTGGCGGCCGTCAAGCGGCCGCGCAAGTTCATCATCCTGGTCAAGGCCGGGGCTCCGGTCGACGCCGTCGTCAAGGAGCTGATCGCTGCCGGCGTCGCCGAGGACGACATCATCGTCGACTGCGGCAACTCGCTCTGGACCGACACGATCCGCCGAGAGAAGGAATACGCCGGCAAGTGCCGGTTCTTCGGCTCGGGCGTCTCGGGTGGCGAGCTGGGCGCGCGCTTCGGGCCGAGCATGATGCCCGGCGGACACCCGGATTCCTGGCAGCACCTCAAGCCGATCTGGGAGGCCGTCGCCGCCAAGGTCGACGCCAAGACCGGCAAGCCGATGGAAGACTACGCCCCCGGCAAGCCGGTGACCGGCGGCGTCCCGTGCACCGCGTACCTCGGGCCCAACGGCGCCGGGCACTACGTGAAAATGGTGCACAACGGCATCGAGTACATCGACATGCAGCTGATCGGGGAGGCCTACTGGATCCTCACCAACCTGCTCGGCATGACGGCGCCGGAGCTATCGCAGGTGTTCGCCGAGTGGAACAAGGGCGACCTCGACTCCTACCTGATCCAGATCACCGCCGACATCCTGCAACAGAAGGACCCGGTCAAGAAGGACGGGTACCTGGTCGACCACATCCTCGACACGGCCGGCCAGAAGGGCACGGGCAAGTGGACGAGCGTGAACGCGCTGGACATGGGCATCCCCGCCAACGCGATCGCCGAGGCCGTGTTCGCGCGGTGCCTGAGCGCGTTGAAGGACGAGCGGGTCGAGGCGTCCAAGCAGCTCAAGGGCCCGTCGGTCTCCTACCAGGGCGACCGCCAGGACCTGATCAATGCGGTCAAGGACGCGCTCTACTGCTCGAAGATCTGCGCGTACGCCCAGGGCTTCCAGCTCATGAAGGAAGCGCAGCGCGAGTACAACTGGAAGCTGAACTTCGCCGAGATCGCGGCGATCTTCCGCGGCGGGTGCATTATCCGTGCCCGCTTCCTCCAGAAGATCACCGAGGCCTACCAAGCCAACGGCGAACTCGTGAATCTCCTCCTGGCGCCGTACTTCAACGAGCAGATCCAAAAGGGCCAGGCGAACTGGCGGAAGGTCATCGGGCTGGCGGCCAGCAGCGGCATCTCCGCCCCGGCGTTCATGTCGGCGCTGGCCTACTACGACGGGTACCGCAGCGCGCGGCTGCCGGCGAACCTGTTGCAAGGCCAGCGCGACTACTTCGGCGCCCACACGTACGAGCGGACCGATTCGCCGCGCGGGCAGTTCTTCCACCTCGACTGGCCCGAGGCGGGTCGGCCGCAGCTCGAGATCCCGGCGGCCGCCAAGCCGAAGGTCGCGGTGGAGCAGTCGATGGACAAGAAGGACGCGGCGAAGGAAGCCGCGAAGAAGTAAGGTCGGGAGGGCGAGGCTCCGTCGGAGCCGTTCGCCCATTCAGATCGACGTCGAAAACCCACGGAGGTCGCTCCGTGGGTTTTTCCGTGCGCGCGTTGAACGCGCCGTTCGTCCGCCCGGTATAACCTCCGCATGCGACTTCCGCTCGCACTGTGTTCATTGCTCGTCGCGCTCGCCCTCCCCGCGCGCGCCGGGGTCGTCATCAACGAGATCTTCTACCACGCGCCAGACGACATCGACGACCTCCAGTGGGTAGAGCTCCACAACACAGGTACTGCCGCCGTCGACGTGTCGAACTGGTCGCTCGGTAAGTCGACCGGTTACACCTTCCCGGCCGGGACGTCGATCCCCGCCGGCGGGTTCGTCGTCGCCGCGCGGGACCCGGCCCTGTTCAAAAGGCACTACAACCAGACGGCGCTGGGGCCGTGGGCGAAGCGATTGAGCAGCGGCGGGGGCAAGATCGACCTGACGGACGCGGCCGGGAAGCTCGTCGAGCGCGTGAAGTACAAGGATTCAGACCCGTGGCCGGTCGCGGCGGACGGGTACTCGGCGTCGCTGGAGCGCATCTGCCCGACCGCGGGCGGCGACGACCCGTACAACTGGCAGGCGTCGCCGATGTCGTCGCGCGCCCCGAGGCCGGCGGGCTCGCCGGGCAAGGCGAACGCGGCGCTGGCGGCCGCGGTGCCGCCAATCGTGCGCTCCGTCTCGCCGACGCCCGCCGACCCGACGCCGGGTCAGGCGATACGCGTCGAAGCGACCGTGGGGCCGGGTCAGAGCCTCAAGTCGGTCGCGCTGCTCTACCACGTATTGACCGATGGTGTGCCGGGCGCTGAAGTGTCGGTGCCGATGACCGCGGCGCAGCCGGCGGGCGTTGTTTACAGCGCCACGGTCCCGCCGCAGAAGGCGAACGCGCTGGTGCGGTATCGCGTCGCCGCGACGTCGGCCGACGGGAAGCTCACGCGGTACGCGCCGGGCGAGACGGATCTCCGGCCCACCTTCTCGCTCTACGTCCACGAGCCCTGGCCGCATGCGAACATCGCGCAGGCGCTGGTGATCCGCGGGATGCCCGCCGCGGGACTCAAGCCGGACGCCAAGCCGTTCGCCGCGAGTGTGAATCCGGCACCTGCCGGGGGCGTGAACGAGCCGCACCCGCCGCGCGGGTCGGCGGCGCTCGTGTACGTCGACCCGGTGACGCGCAAGACGCAGGTGTTCGACTGGGTGAACGTCGTCCGCCGGGAGGGCGACCGCGGGTTCAAGATCCACCTGCATAAGGACGCCCGGTTGAACGGGCTGTCGACGGTCGGGATCATTTTCGAAGGGTCGGAGCGATATTTGCTCGACGAGCACTTCGCGTACGACGTTTACCGTCGGGCGGGGATGGCGGCACCGCTGAGCGAGTTCGTGCGGTTCACGCTGGACGGCCGGCCGATGGGGTATCAGCTCATGATCGAGCAGCCGACCCGCGGATTCCTCCGCCGAAACAAGATCGACCCCGACGGCGATTTGTACAAGATCCGCTGGCAGCGCGGCGACCTGGTCGGCCAGCACGAGAAGCGCACGAACGAGCATACCGGGCACGCCAAGCTCGTCGCGCTGAACAAGCAGCTCGAGACGCTGAAGGGCCCGGCGTTGTGGAAGGTGATCCAGGAGAACTTCGACGTCGACAACGTCGCGACCTACTTCGCGGTGAACATGGTGCTGTCGCACTGGGACGGGTATTTCAACAACTACTTCACGTACCAGACGCCGGCCGGCAAGTGGATGATGTTCCCGTGGGACCAGGACAAGACGTGGGGCTTCCACGATGGCGTCGGGCAGGCGGACTTCTTCTTCGACATGCCGCTGGATTTCGGGTCGGAGCAGAACCAGGGCGGCCCCGGCCCCTGGTGGCGGCGCGGCGGGTATTTTTCCCGTCCGCTGCTGGGCAACCCCGAGTTCCGGCAGATCTTCATCGCGCGCCTGCGCGAGGTGCTGGCGAAGGTCTACACGCCCGAGGTTTACAACCCGCTGCTCGATCAGGTCGTAACGAAGCTCGAGCCGGAGGTGCGGGTGCGGGCGAAGTTGATCGGGCAGAACGCCGACGAGGCCGTGCGGAACTTCAAGTCGTTCGTCGCCGCCCTGAGGAACCACCTCGCCAAGCGGCGGGAATTCCTGCTGGCGCAGAAGGAGCTTCGCGCGGCGCCGGCGCCGGCGGGACCCAAGCCGCAACCCAAGTGAATGCCGAAATGGTGACCCTATGACGAATACTCTCGTTGCCCTTGTCGTGGCGGCGCTCGTGACGGTGCCGGCGCTCGGGGCGGAGCCGGGCAAGCCGCCCGTGAAGGTGTTTATCCTCGCCGGGCAGTCGAACATGGAGGGGCAGGCGGTCGTCGACCTGACGGGGAAGAATTACAACGAGGGCAAGGGCACGCTGGCGGCGTTGATGGCCGACCAGGCGAAGGCGGACACGTTCAAGCATCTCAAGGGGCCGGATGGCAAGTGGGCCGTGCGGGACGACGTGTTCGTCCGCTACCAGCGCGAGCGCGGGCCGATGCTGGCCGGGCCACTCGGGATCGGGTTCGCCGTTTATGGCGGGACGCACCACTTCGGGCCGGAGTTGCAGTTCGGGCACGTCGTCGGCGACCGGGTCGAGAACCCGGTGTTGCTGGTCAAGACGGCGTGGGGCGGGAAGAGCCTGTACAAGGACTTTCGCCCGCCGTCGTCGGGCGGGGAGGTGGGGCCGTATTACACGAAGATGATCGCCGCGGTGCGCGAGGCGATCGCGAACATCGGGAAGGACTTCCCGCAGTTGAAGGATCGCGGGCACGAGTTGGCCGGGCTCGTGTGGTACCAGGGGTGGAACGACGGCGTAGACGCCAAGACGGCAGTCCCCGAATACGAGCAGAACCTCGTCAACTTGATCAAGGACGTGCGGAAGGAATTCGACGCGCCGGGGTTGCCGGTGGTCGTGGGCGAGTTGACGGGCGCGTGGGTGGACGCGCCGCCGCAGTGGGAGGCGTTGCGGAAGGCGCAGGCGGCGGCGGCGAATCGGCCCGAGCTCGCGGGGAACGTGATCTTCGTGCCGACGCGGCAGTTTGTGCGGAAGGCAGCTGACTCACCAAACCCGAGCCACGGCCATCACGAGTTCGGGAACGCCGAGACTTATTTTCTCGTGGGGGATGCGCTCGGGAAGGGGATGGT
>DATHXE010000672.1:0-4492 GCA_035459845.1 Tepidisphaeraceae bacterium
GACGAGCCCGTCTGGAACAAGCTCCCGGGGCAGATCGCGACCAACCCGGCCGGTGCGGACCTCGTCGTGTTCGGCAACGCGTTCGAGCTCGGGTTCGTCGGGAGCGGGAACTTCTTCCGCGAGCCGGGGTTCGTGGAGGTCGCGCAGAAGAACTCGGACGGCACGCCGGGCCCGTTTTACCTGCTCCTGTCGCCGGATAAAGCGCCGACGGCGTTGGTCGGCGGGTCGGACGATGTCGCGGGCGATTCCGGCCCCGGCGGCGGCGTCTACGATGGGTATGCGGACGTGCACCCGGTGAGCGGCGCGGGCAACCACCTGATCGCGCCGGACCAGCCGGGGTCGGCGGGCGGGGACGGGTTCTTCCTCGAGTGGGCCGTGCTCCAGTCGTCGCCCGGGGTGCCTGCGCTGGTCGGCGGGCTCCCGCAGTTCGTGGCGCTCGACCACGTCGACTTCGTTCGCATCACCGACGCGCTGGAGACGGACGGGGCGACGACGCTGGGCGGGTACACGACGGACATCGATGCCGTGGTGAACCTGCCGGCGGTGCCGGAACCGGGAGCGGTGGGTTTGGTGGTAATAGGCGCCGCGATAATCAGGAGGCGCCGCGCGCGAGGTCGATGATGCGTAAGGTTTCGACGATGCGCGATGTCGGTGTTGGCGCGAATGCGTCGGCGCCGTCGTCGCGCGCGTTGGCGGCGCCCGGGGTCGTTGGCCGCGATTGGTTTTCGCGGGTTGGCTGGCCCGCTAACCCGCAAGCGGGTGCTGCGCACGGGGCATCGCGCCTTTCTTCACCCTTCATCCTTCCTCCTTCATCCTTCCCCCGCGGGTTCACCCTCGTCGAACTCCTCGTCGTCATCGGCATCATCGCGGCGCTGATCGGCATCCTGCTGCCGGCGCTGTCCGGGGCGCGGGCGGCGGCGCGGGCGGCGACGTGCGCGTCGAACTTGCGGCAACTCGTGACGGTGTCGATCGCGTACGCGCAGGACAATCAGGGGCAGTATCCGCCGGCACACGTCGGCCTCACGACGACGAACCTGCACCGGTGGCACGGGACGCGGACGTCGACGGCGGCGGCGTTCGACTTCACCGGGTCGCCGGTGTACCCGTACCTGAAGACGGAGCGGCTGAAAGAGTGCCCGGACTTCGAGCCGCCGGTCGCGGGGTTCGAGGCGTCGGCAGGGGGGTACGGGTACAACGCGGCGTACGTCGGGTCGTCGACGGGCGATGCGGGGTTCACGGCCGACGCGGTCAACCGGCCCGCCAAGACGGCGCAGATCCTGAGGCCCGCGGAGAAGGTGATGTTCGCCGACACCGCGATGGCGGTGAAGAGCGGGTCGTCGTTCACGCTGATCGAGTATTCGTTCGTCGAGCCGCCGACCAACGCGTTCGGGCCGACGTCGCCGTCGATGCACTTCCGGCACAAGAACCGGACGGCGGTGATCGCGTGGGCCGACTCGCACGTGACGCGCGAGGCGTTCGAGTGGACGCACGCTAAGAACATCTACGGGGCCGACAACGCGCAGGCGGACCTGGGGTTCGTCGGGCCCAAAGACAACGCGTGGTTCCAGCGCCGGTGACTTCGGCGAGCCCGCTTCAGCGGGCGGGTCGCGCAGCGAATCAAAGGGGGATGAGGCGCACCACGCAAATGGTGGGCAGTGCCCACCCTACGGCGGCGAGCCCGATTCACGGACGGTCGCGTGTCGTGCCTCCGTCGTCGCGTCCGATAACGCGCGACCCGCGCACGATTATTCGGCATATCCTGCGCAACGTGACCTCAGTCGAGCCTCGGGCGGGCCGATGGGATTGCTGGCGGGGTGGTGCGCGCCCGTGCGCACCGCCGGCGCCACGAATCTCTCGGCGCGAGGGCAGGCATCATGCGGCACAGCGGTCGGTCGGCGGGGCGGCGGAAGAACGGGCGCGGGTCGCGCGGGGGCCTTCGCGCCACGGCGGCGCTGGCGCGGGCGAGTCGGCCGGTGTTCGACCAGCTCGAGCGGCGACTCCTCCAGTGCGTCGACCACCTGAATCACGACGACGCCGTCGGGTCGCTCGCGGCGTTCGGGATCCAGGACTCGACCGCGGTCTACCGTCCCAACGGGCTTACGGACGACCTGATCCTGTGGAAGAACATCGGCCCGCGCATCTTCAAGCCGCGGACCGGTCCGCAGTTCGGGTCGCTCGGCGACTTGCCGCAACTCAACTCCAAGCCCGGGGCCGCGGGGACGATCTTCCTCGATTTTGATGGCGACGCGGCCCAGCAGTGGGGCTCGTACGCGGCGACGACGACGCCGGCGTACTCGCAGGACAACGACGTCACGACCTTCTCCGCGGGCGAGCTGACCGCGATCCAGCAGATCTGGGCGCGCGTGGCCGAGGCGTACTCGCCGTTCAACGTGAACGTGACGACCGTCGACCCGGGGAGCTTCGCGGACGGGCAGGGGCTCAAGATCGTGATCGGCGGGTCGGGCTCGTGGCTCGGGGCGGCGGCGGGCGGGGTGGCGTACGTCGGGGGGTACACGAACTCCGCGCCGAACGTCGTCTGGGTCTTCCCGGCGAACCTGGGCAGCGGGAACGTGAAGTACACGGCCGACGGGGCGATCCACGAGTCGGGTCACGCGATGGGCCTGCAACACCAGAGCCAGTATTCGGGCTCGACGAAGACGGCCGAGTACCGGCAGGGGGATTCGCTGGTCGCGCCGTACATGGGCGTGAGCTACTACGCGCAGCGCGGGAAGTGGTCGAACGGGCAGTCGGCGCTGGGCTACAACCGCCTGCAGGACGACATGGCCGTGATTGCGGGCAACCCGTTCGGGTGGCGCGCCGACGAGCACGGCGACACGATCGGGACGGCCGACGCGCTGACGGTTTCGGGGAACAGCGTCTCGGCGACCGGCGTGCTCGCGCGGACGACGGACGTCGACGTGTTCTCGTTCGTCACGAATGCTGGGCCGGTGAGCTTCACGGTCAGCCCCGCGCCGTACGGCGGGATGATCGACATCACCGCGACCCTGATGGACGTGAGCGGGAACATCCTGGTCACGGCGAACACGACGAACCTGGGCGAGTCGCTCAGCGCGAATTTGACGTCGGGCGCGTACCGCCTGGTCGTCTCGAGCAGGGGGCTGTACGGGGACGTCGGGCAGTACTCGATCACCGGCACGATCGTGAGCGACCCGAACTCGGTCGCCAACCCGACGAGCCTCACCGCGACGAGCGCGGCCGGCGGGGTGAGCCTGACGTGGTTCGACAACGCGTGGAACGAGACGGGCTACGTGATCGAGCGGAGCAGCGACGGCGGGCAGACGTACGACCCCGTCGGCGAGGCGGACGCGAACTCGACCGGCTGGACCGACGACGACGCGACGGTGGGCGTGTCGTACCGGTATCGCGTTTACGCGACGGGCGAGGTGCAGGACTCGGGGTACTCGAACGTCGCGACCGTGGCGGTCACGCCGGCGACGCCCGGCTCGCTCGTGGCGACGTCGGTCAGCGCGTCGTCGATCACGCTGACGTGGGCGGACGTGGCGGGCGAGACGGGGTACGTGATCGAGCGCAGCCTGAACGGGACGACGTGGGGCGTGGTGGCGAGCCCGGCGGCGGACGAGACGACGTGGACGAACAGCGGACTGACGGCGGCGACGCGGTACTACTACCGGATCAAGGCGGCCGGGGCGGTCGGGAATTCGGCGACGACGGCGGCGGTGAACGCGGTCACGCGGCCGGCCACCCCGGGGCTCACGCTGTCGGTCGCCGGCGCCGCGCAGATCACGCTGCTCTGGACGAACGTGGCGGGCGAGACGGGGTACCGGCTCGAGCGGAGCACGGACGGCGGGGACACGTGGTCGACGCTGGCGACGCCGGCCGCGAACGTCGCGAGCTACGCGAACACGGGGCTGGCCGCCAACACGCTGTACCATTACCGCGTGACGGCGGTCGGCACGGGCGGCGATTCGGGCACGAGCACCGGGAGCGCGACGACCCTGCTCGGCGCGCCCACGGGCCTCACGGCGCTGGCGACCAGCGCCACGCAGATCCATCTCACGTGGCTCGACTCGACCGGCGAGTCGGGATACCGCCTCGAGCGGACGGCCGACGGGAAGAACTGGCTTCAGGTCGCTGCGCCGAGCGCGGACGTGACCGAGTACGACGTGACGGGGCTCGTGGCCGGCACCGCGTACACGTACCGGCTGCGCGCGCTCAACGCGGGCGGCGCATCCGCGCCGACGGGGACGGTCTCGGCGACGACGATCCCGCCCACCCCGACGCTGACGGCGACGGCGTACTCGAACACGCAGATCAACCTGGCGTGGACGAACGTGCCGGGCGAGACGAGCTATCTCGTGGAGCGGTCGGCCGACGGGCAGACGGATTGGGGGGCGATCGCGACGCCCGCGGCGAACGTGGCGGCGTACAACAACACGGGGCTGACGGCGGACACGGTGTATTACTACCGCGTGACGGCGCGCAACGCCGCCGGCGACTCGGCGGCGAGCAC
>DATHXE010000673.1:0-4798 GCA_035459845.1 Tepidisphaeraceae bacterium
ACCTCCCCGTCGTCGAGCGCAAGATTCGCGACGCCCGCGAGCACCGCACCGTCTACGAGCACGAGTTCCGCGTCGTCTGGCCCGACCGGTCCGTCCACTGGATCATCGGCCGCGGCCGGTTCCTCTACGACGGCGCGGGGGACGCCGCCCGCATGACCGGCGTCGTCATCGACGTCACGCCCCGCCGCGAGGCCGAGGAGGCGTCGCGCGGCCTGCAGACCCAGGTCGCCCACCTGCTCCGCCTCAACCTCCTGAGCCAGATCGCCTCCGGGCTCGCCCACGAGATCAACCAGCCGCTCACCGCGATCTCCAACTTCGTCGGCGCCGCCGTCCGCCTGCACGAGGACGGCAAGCTCTCGACCGACCGCGGGGCCGACATCCTCCGCGAGATCGCCAGCCAGGCCCACCGGGCCGGCGAGATCGTCCGCCGCCTCCGCAACTTCATCCGCGGCAAGCCCGCGGAGCTGGCCCCGACCGACCTCAACGTCATGGTGTCGGATGCGCTGGGCCTGCTCTCCCACGAACTCTCGGCGAGCCGCGTGAAGGCCAGGCTGGAGCCCGGCGCGCGAATTCCCAAGCTCCGCGTCGACGCCGTGCAGATCCAACAGGTCCTGGTCAACCTGATCCAGAACGCGATCGACGCGATGCGCGAGGTGCCGCCCGACCGCCGCCGGCTCACCATCGCCACGATCGCCTCCATCGGCCAGGTGATCGTCCGCGTGACCGACTCGGGCCCCGGCATCGCCCCGGCGAACCTCGAGCACGTGTTCGAGTCGTTCTTCAGCACCAAGGACCACGGTCTGGGCATGGGCCTGAACATCAGCCGGTCGATCGTCGAGAGCCACGGCGGCAGCCTGACCGCCGCCAACGCCGCGGAAGGGACGGGCGCCGTCTTCGAGTTCGTCCTCCCGATCGGCGACCCGCCGCTCGTCGACCCGGCCGCCCCGCCCTGACGTCCGCGGCACGAGCGGATATGATCCCCCTCCCGAGTCTCACCCTAAAAGGCACATGACCACGTCAATCAACCCCACCGGCCTCGCCGCCACCGCCCCCACGGTCTTCATCGTCGACGACGACCCCGCCATCCGTAAATCCCTCGCCATGATGCTCCAGGCCCACGGGCTGGCGACCGCCCAGTTCGCGTCCGCCGAGGAGTTCCTGGCCGAGTACCAGACCACCCAGCCGGGCTGCATCGTCCTCGACCTCCGCATGCCCGGCATGACCGGTGAGGAACTCTTAAAGACGCTCCGCGCCGGTAACGCCAACATTCCCGTGATCATCCTGACCGGCCACGGCGACGTCCCGGTCGCCGTGCGCACGATGAAGCTCGGCCTGGTCGACTTCCTGCAAAAGCCCGTCGAACACCAGGTGCTGACCGACACGGTGCAGCAGGCCCTCCGCCAGGACGCGACCCGCCGCGCCGCCGACGCCGAGACCCAGAAGCTGGTCAAGCGCATGAGCCGCCTGACCCCCCGCGAGCGCGAACTCCTGGGCATGCTCGCGTCCGGCAAGACGAGCAAGGAGATCGCCTCGAACCTGAACGTCTCCGTCAAGACGGTCGACAACCACCGGGCCCACCTGCTCGCCAAGCTCGACGCCAGCAACGTCGCCGAACTCGCGGCGATGGCCGTCCGCGCGGGGCTGGGTTAACTGCCCGTTGCCGATCGCCGTTGAAGGCGGACGCGCGCCGATCCCACGGCCCGCACTCCCATGACGAGCTGAACACCAGCACATCATTCGAGCTTGTCCGCGGCCCACCTCCCGATACTTGCGTCCCCCGGCTCGCTCCACGGCGCGCGACCTCCGCGCGGGCGCGGCGGAGTCGCGGGAGGAGCCGAATCTTGCCGTGACCGGCCGGGGCCGGTACAAGCTCCAACCCGGCGGGTGGGATCCCGCGCTGCCGATGCCGCCCCCGCGCGGCCGCGGTCACCCCAAGCACAGGAGCCTCGTGAAACACCCCGCACTTGCCATGTTCGTCCTCGCGTCGTCGCTGGCCGCGTCCGGCGAAACGCCGACGTCGTCCGCCATGCCGTGGCCCTCCGTGCCCCTAACGCTGGCCGCGATGCCGGCGGGCGAGGCGAAGCCCACGACGGGAGGCGACCGCTTTGAACTGACACTGTCGTTCCCGCTTTGGCTCCCGACCGTCGACGGCGATTTGACCATCCGCGGGCGCGAGCTCGACCTGAGCCAGGACGTCGGCGACTCGCTCGACGTGTTCACCGGCCACGTCAACGCCGTGCTGCCGATCCACGTCGAGGCGCGGCGCGACCGCGTCGGCGTGCTGCTCGACGTGATGTACTTCGACCTCCGCGCGAACGGGACCGCGGACCGCACCGACGCCGAAGGGAAACTCCGGGCGTTCATCGGCGAACTCGGCCTTTTCTACACGGTCGTCGCCCCGCAGAAGCCGCGCGGGTGGGGGGCGTTCCGGCTCGACGTGCTGGGCGGCGTCCGCGTGAGCGTGCTGGAACTCGGGATCGAGAGCGACTCCGCCGCGGGCGACGCGTCGACGGACCGGACCGTGTACGACCCGTACGTCGGAGCGCGCCTCGAGCTGGGCCTGACCGACTGGCTCTCGTTCAACGCGCGGGCGGACGTCGGCGGGTTCGGGATCGACGCGTGGCCGACGTCGGACCTGTGCTACAACCTCGAGGCCGGGCTGGAGTTCCGCCTGGGCACGTGCTGCGCCCTGGGCGTGGGCTACCGCCTGATGTCGTACGAGTTCGACGCCGACGCCCCCGGGTCCAGTCTCGACACCACGCTGCAAGGCCCGGTGTTCTCGCTGAAGTTCGTGTTCTAAGCCGACGGCCGCCCCGCGCGTACGCCCAAGGTCCTACGCGGGCCGCGGGAAATCTGGATAACCCGTCGCCGGCGCGACGGGTTTTTGATTGGGCGCGCGGGGCGTGTCTAGAATCCGGTTGCCGGGCCGGTCGGGTTCGCCGGTCGCGCGTCAATTCCTGACGCGCGCCATTCCCGCCGCCGCCCGCGCGCGGAGCTGATCGTGTCAGACCCACAGGACAAGCCCCGGCACCGTCCGGAGCCCGCGCCCGGCGTCGTCCCCGACGACGCGGGCCGCGTGCCCGCACCGGCGCCGCCCTCCACCCCCGACGACGCCGGCCCCCACGCGTCCGCCACGCCGCGCCCGCGCGCCGCCCAACGCGCGCCCCTCGACATCGCCCCCCTGCTCGCCGGGTGGGAGTACGAGCCGGGGACGATCAACGTCCGCAAGGTGCCCGGCCTCGACGGGCGCGAGAAGCTGCAGATGCGGCTCGACTTGGGCCTGCTGCAGATGGAGTTGGTCGGCCGCCCGGACGGGCGCACGCCGCACGGGTGCGAGTCGCTCTTGGAACATCACGAGCGGCAGCTCGCCGCGCGGGGGGCTGGTCCGGCCGCCGAGCCGTTCGCGCTCGGCCCGACGGCGTGCCGGCTGCTGCGCGAGGAGGCGGTGCTGTACTACCGGCGGTACGTCAGCCTGTTCGTGCTGGGCGACTACGCGGGCGTCGTCCGCGACACGGCCCGGAACCTGCGGCTGCTGGACTTCTGCGCCGCCCATGCGGCCGAGGACCACGACCGGCTGATCCTCGAGCAGTACCGCCCATACATCCTCATGATGAACACGCGGGCGGCCGCCCTGCTCGACTCGGCCGCGGGCCGGCATGAGCAGGCGCTGACGACGGTGATGGCGGGCCTGGAGCGCATCCGCCAGTTCTTCGCCGACTTCGGGCAGGACGACGCGTACGCGTCGTCCGACGAGGTGCGGATCCTCAAGCGTCTGGCCCGCGAGGTGCGGCGCAAGCTGCCGGTGGACCCGATGGCGCGGCTGCGGAAGGATCTGGCGCGGGCCGTGGCGCGCGAGGATTACGAGCGGGCGGCGCGGTTGCGGGATCAGATCTCGGCGCGGTCGGACGAGCGGCCGCGGGCTTGAGGGACGCGCCCTACTGCGCGTTACTGTGCGGGTTCGAGGCAGTAGACGGCTTTGGCGTCGCGGACGTACAGGCGACCGTTCGCGTACGCCGGCTGGCACCAGTTGGTGCCGCAGGCTTGGGCGCGGCCGATCTCGCGATAGGCGGCGGGGTCGGCGGCGATCATGACCAACTGGCCGTCGTCGGTCAGGACGAGCAGGTTCTTCCCGGCGAGAATCATGCCGGCGTGGGTGCGGGTCGCGTTGCCCGCGAAGAAGTCGTCCTTGGACCACGCGATCTTGCCGGTGGTCGCCTCGACGCAAATGAGGTTCTTCTGAGGGCCGACGCCGTAGAAGTGCTGGCCGACGAGGACGGGGCTGGAGAAGTTGATCGCGGCCTCCTTGACCGTGTACGCCTTGTCGGCCTTCCACTCGTCGCCGGTTTTGGTCACCTTTACGCCGACGAGGCCGACCTGGTGGGAGGCGACGATGACGAGGTCGCCGAGGACGATGGGCGTCGTGACGTGTCGGCCGAAACCGGTCTTCATGGGGACGAGCCAGAGCTGTTTGCCGGTGGCGCGGTCGATGCCGATCAGGCCGTCGGACATGAAGCAGACGACCTGCGGCGTGCCGGCGATCGTCGCGACGATCGGGGCGGCGTAGCCGGGCATCATCGTGGGCGATTTCCAGACGACCTTGCCGGTGGCCTTGTCGAAGCAGACGACGCCGGCGTCCTTCCCGCCGGCCTCGACGATGAGGTGGTCGCCGTCGACGAGCGGGGCGGGCGTGTAGCCGTGGCGGCTGGCGCCGGGGGCCTGGCCCTTTTCGCCGATGAAGGTGGCGCCGAGGTCTTTCACGTAGTTGGTGCGCCAGAGGACCTTGCCGTCGGCGGCGGAG
>DATHXE010000674.1:0-6911 GCA_035459845.1 Tepidisphaeraceae bacterium
GGGCGCGAACCGTTTCGAAGCCCTACTCAGTTACACGAACCCGCCAGCCGCGCACCCGGCGCGGCCGCAAGTAGAAATGAACTCACAATCCCGACTCCGCACTGCCCCGGACCCGCCTCGAGCGGTCCGCGCGCGTGACCCGGACTTCACGCCCGGAGCCGACCCGCTACGGCCTGGCCCACGTGCCGCGGTCCCTTCGACCCGCACGCGCCACGCCCTCGAAGGCGATTCCATCAACCACGTTTCTTGGCGACCGCACAGCGCTCTCGTGTCTCGCGAGATTCGATCGTCCGATACAACCGGCGGTAGAACACCTATCCTTATTATGACATTTATCACCGACCGGAACGGTTTGCAACAGAAAAAGGCTCATTGCGAAACGCCGCAATCCTTTGCCCGCATTCGTTGCAGTTCTATGCCATAACGGAAAGCGGGATGAGCCTTAACCATAGGCGCATGATCAACTAACGATGATTCGATTCCGGATTGCAGCGCCCCGAACGGATTCGTGCAAACGCGTTAGACACATTCAAACACGGTGACGGTCCAAGGGTTGCCGGTCGCGCGCGCCCGGTGGACGCCGTGGTCACGCCGCTGCACGCCCGACACCGCTTTGGGGCGACCCGGTCCGTTCAGTCGCGGGTAAACCACGATCGACTTGAGAGGGAGTGACCGAGCGGCATCTGCCGTAGTGCAATTGACGTAGCAGCCGGGACGAGGCGCGCGATAGAAAACGCCGACGCCCGTTTCGCCTCCATGGGTCGCGCTGCCCGCCGCCGCCGCAGTCTGGTTTGAGGTGTGCCGGGACAAGGGGCGCGGCTGGGGGCGCATCGCGACTTTCGCGACGGGCCCGGATCGTCATTCCGCCTTAAACCACGCCGGCAATCCCCTCTTCGTCCCCATCAGGATCTCGAGCGCAGCCTTCCGGTCCCCCTCGCTGAGGTGTGCGAAATCCTTGGCCTCGTCCTTCCCGGTCAGCACCTCGTGCAGCCGTCGGTACAGCTGCTCCTTCGCCTCCGCCGGCAGTTCTTCGATCGCGTCTGAGTAGATCAGATAGCTCATCGGGTACTTGAACAGCCGCGCCTTCAAGTCGAACTCGCGCAGCGATCGCCCCGACGAATCGCGCGGGCCGCCCTTGGCGAAATCCGCCGCGAAGTTCGAAGTCCCCTTCACCTCCCCCGTCAGCGGCGCCTCCTCGCAGAATAGAAGCCCCTTCACCAGCGGCTCGACCGCGTTCTTGATCCGGCTGACCGTGCTGTCCGACTTGAACCCGGCCGGCCGGCCCAGCGCCTTGTTCAACTCCGCCGCATCGTGCAGCGCGCTACGAGTCAGGTAGTTCGCGCGCGTGATCAGGTTGTGCGTGAACGCCTGGTGTTCCATCACCATGAGCGCGACGACATCGCTGTGCGGCGTGAGGTATGGCCCCGTCTCGATCTTCGAAGCCAGGTCCGTCAGGTTCGTGCCCGCCGTGAAGTCCGTGTTCTCCGGCGCGTCCTTGTCCGCGGACACGACGTTCCCCATGTGCTTCTGGTCGCCGGTCGTGCCCGTCACGTACCACCCGCCCCACCGCTGGTTAAGCGGCGACGTGTGGTTGGTGCGAAAGGACCCGTTCGAGAGGATCGGCTGCCCGTCGGCGGCCGGGTAGACGCTGCGGATGATGTGGCCGGGCAGGTCGCCGGTCATCGACGTCGCGTGGCATTGCAGGCACGCGTCCGTCTGGCGGATGAACTTGGGCCGGAGCACCTCGGCGTTCCGCATCGAGTAGAACATCGGCCCGTTCTTCGGGTCCGTCGACGTGATCTCCAGCACGTCCCCGCCCTGCACGTACCCGACGTACACGTCGTCATTGAAGTACAGCGCCCGCGGGCTCCGCGGCGAGATCAGGTCGCGCTGGAAACTCGTCTTCGAGAACACCAGCGTCTGCGACGACTGCGGCACGCCCAGCGCCTTGAGCAGGGACGGCAGGTACCCGAACTTCGGGTCGAACTCGAGCTTTACTTCCTTGGATTGGATCCGCTCGCCGAGCCGCGCCACCGGGTCCACCGGGCGGGTCGTCGGATAGTTGATCGGCGCACGCTCGTACACCGCGTCGTAGGCCTCGGCGGATGCGGCACAGCCCAGACAAAGAATTGCAATCGCGCGGTACAGCATGGTTAATGGATCGTATCGGACGCCCTCACTGGCGTTGACGTCTTAACGGACAATCACATCCGTTGAGTGCGGATGTGCAAGGCTGCGTGCGTCCAGACTACTCGTACGCCCGCGACGCCCGACGGTTTCCCCCATCCGGCCGCCGCGCGTATCCTGCCGCCCATGCCCGACTTCGCCGTGATCATTCCCGCCGCCGGCAGTTCGACTCGGTTCGGCGCAGACAAGCTGCGCACGCGCCTGGCGGGGAAAGACGTGCTCCACTGGGCGATCGAAGCGTTCCTCTCGCGTAAGGACGTCGTCAGCCTCGTGATGCCCTCCCGCACGCAGGGATTTGGCGACGACCGCCCGACCTACGCCGACCTGGTCGAATCCGACCCCCGTTTCACCTGGGCGGCAGGGGGGGCGAGCCGCGCCGAAAGTGTGCTCAGCGCTCTCCGCCAGATCCCCGCGCACGTCGAGTGGGTAGCGGTCCACGACGGCGCTCGCCCGCTGGTCAGCCAGGACCTGATCGACCGCACGCTCGAGGCCGCTGTGCGATATGGCGCAGCCGTCCCCGCAATGCCTGTCACACTGACCATCAAGCAGGCGACCGGCCCTTTGCCCGCCCGCGTCGAGCGCACGATCCCCCGCGCCGGGCTCTGGGCGATGCAGACGCCGCAGGTCATGCGCCGCGCCGACCTGCTGGCCGCGTTTGAATCCTGCCCGATACCGCTCGGCCAGGTGACCGACGATGTGCAGTTAATAGAACTCGCCGGTCAGCCCGTCTACCTCGTCGAGGGCGACGAGCGCAACCTCAAGATCACCACGCCGGGGGACATCCGGGTCGCGGAGAGTTGGATCGAATGACCAGCCGCAGAGCCGGTGATTGCTTGCGATAGTCGCGCCGCGTCCGTTCGGATATAGAACCCCTGATGGTCGCCATCGTCTTCGAATCCCCCGACGCCACGCTCGCCCACGCGCGCGATACGCTCGCCAGGTTCGCCGCCTCGTTCACCGACCTGCACGTTCCCGATCGCGCGTCCGTCGCGGCTTCGATCGCTCAGGCCGAGCAGGGGGGCTCGCGCCTGTTCATCGTCGCCGTCTCGACGCCCGACTCCCTGGCCCACGCCGTCGCGAAAGCGACCGACAAACCCGTCCTCGCCATCCCCCTCGACTCGCCCGCGCTGCCCCCGCTCGACGCCCTCCGCGCGGCTACCGGGCCCGGCCCCGTCGCCTCGCTCGCGATCGGCAAGGCGGGGGCCACCAACGCCGCCCTCATGGCCGTCTCGATCCTCGCCAACACCGACCCCGCCTTGGCCGCGCGCCTGCAATCCTTCCGCGACGAGCAGACTACAAAGGTCCTCGCCGACCAACTCACCTGACCCCCCCCGTCGCTCCCGCGCCTCGAACTGATGCCGTCGCAACTTTCGGTCGATAACCGGGCAGGGGATTCTCCCCGGTGGGTGCGCCCGCGCGCCCCCCTCACTGGAGCAACCATGTCGCGCATCGTCTGCCTCGTCGCCCTGACGCTCACCCTTTCGTCGTACGCCGCGGACCCCGCGCCGCCCGTAGTCCCCCAGCGAATCGCGCTCAAAGACTTCCGCGTCCCGGGCATCCTCCCGCGCGACGTCCGCCAGTTCGCCGAGACCTACACCGCCCAGCTCACGCCCGCCGAGCGCGCCCACCTCGCCGACCAGCACGAGACGTTCCGCGTCTCGTGGGACGCGTGGTGCACGGCCCACGAGCGCAACGTCCGCCAGGCGCTGCTCGACCTCTCGCTGCCGGATGCCGCCAAGGTCGCCGACGCGCGCAAGCGCCTCACCGCCGCGATGGCCAACTACCCCTCGAGCTTCATCGTCTTCCGCACCGCCTCCGCCAAGCTCGCCCCGGCGAACGCCATCCGCCTCGCGCACTTCCTCAACGACTACCACAACGCCCGCGACGTCTGGCTCAAGAATACCCAGGACATGACCGCCGCCATCAAGGCCAGCGCCTTCCAGAAGGCCATGCTCGACACCGGCGCGGCGGACGCCCGCAAGGAGGCCATCGCCGTCCGCCAGTCGCTCAAGCCGATCCGCGCCTGGAAGGACACGATCACCGCCAAGGACGACCCCCAGCTCACCGCCATCTCCCGCCTGATGGATTACTACGAGCGCGTCGACTCGCGGACGATCGACCGCGTGATCGACCAGGCCCCGACGACGCTCGGCGAGGACTTCAAGAAGATCCAGCACGAGGTGCTCAGCCGCATGCCCAAGCGGCCCGAGATCGTCGCGGAGTGAAGCGAGTTCGAACATCGATCATTCGCGCCATCCTGCCGCCGCGTTAGTCTCCGCGCACCGATGAGCGCGACGCCCGACCCCACTCCGCCCAATCCCGACGCCCAGACCGACCCCCAATCCGACGGCGACCTGGGCGACATGCTCCAGGAGCTCCGCATCCTCCTTCAGGGGTCGCAGGTCCTGACCGGCTTCCTGATCGTCCTCCCGTTCGCAGAGGGCTTCGGCCGGATCGGCCCCGGGGAGAAGTGGGTCTTCCTGGCCACGTTCGTCTCCGCCCTGGCGAGCCTGATCTTGTTCTCCAGCCCCGCCGCCCACCACCGCATCGAGCGCCCGCTCGTCGATCGCGTCCGGTTCAAGCTGTTCGCCACCCGCATGATCCTCGCCGGCCTGATCGCGCTGTCGGTCGCGCTGGTGCTGGCGACCCAGCTCGTCGTCGCCGAGGTCGCGGGCCTGACCGCGTCCCTCGTCGGCGCCGCCTGCACCGCCGTCGCCGTCATCGTCATCTGGTGGGTCCTCCCTCTCGCCCGCAAGGCCACGCAGGACCGCCGTCCGCCTCACCCTGAACCCTGAACCCTCACTTCCCCTTCTTCACCACCTCGAACGCGAACTCCGCGATCAACTTGTGTCCCTTCGGTGTCGGGTGGAGGCCGTCCGCCGAAAACAAGTGCTTCTCGTCGTTCGCCCCCGTCGTCACGTCCGCGAGCCCGAACTTCGACGGGTCGGCCGACATCTCTTCGAACTTCGCGAACAGGTCGAGCTTGACGACCTCCAGTCCCGGGTGCGCCTTGGTCAGCCGCCCGATCGCCGCGTCCATCTCGGCGTTGTGCGCCCGCACCGCCTTGGCGATCGCCGCCAGGTAGGTCGGCGCGACCGCCTCCGGCAGCAGCGTTTTGGCCCGCGTCCGCAGCGCCGGCGCGCGCGACACGTCGAACACGTTCCCCCACATCACGCGCTTCACGCCCGCCTTCGCCAGCGCGTCGATCTGGCCCTCGGTGCTCTTGGCGACTGCCGCCGCCATCGCGTCCAGCCCGTCCCACCCGAGCAGGATCTGCGCCGGCTCGGCCGACGCCGCCACCACGTCGTTCGACCCGATCACGATCACGTGCAGCGCCCCGGCCTGCACGCCGGCCTTGTTGAATTCCGGGTTCAGGTACCGCTTCGATACCTGCTGCGTCAGGTCCTGCCCCCGGTTCCGCGCCAGCCCCATGTTCGCCGTCGCCGCCGTCCCCGCCCCGCCGACGGCGTAGTTCGTCCCCCCGTAGAACGACGTGATCCCCGACGGCTTGAACCCCGGCGAATCCAGCATCCCCGGCTCCGCGAGCTGCGCCACCCACGTCCGTCGAAACTTGATATCCGGCTTCTTCGTGTCGAGCCACCGGTTCCCCATGTCGCTCAGGCTATCCCCGAACGCGACGATTACCGTCCCTTCCCCGGCGTGAGCCACGTTCGCCAGCAGCGCCAGCCCGACCACGACGCCGAACACATGTCGTCGCACCATGCCGCCAGACGATAAGCGGGCCGGAAATGCCTGGCAATGCGATCGGTCCGGCACGCGCGCGTCTCGGTCAAAGTTCTTCATCGCCCCCGTATACGCCGGCGATGGCCGTCATGTTACGCGACCGCGCTTGACCGATCCCCCCGCGCTCCTACCATGCGAGCACCGCACAGCCCCCGTGGCGGAACGGCAGACGCGACGGACTTAAAATCCGTTGCCCGGTAACGGGCGTGTGGGTTCGATTCCCACCGGGGGCAGTCAACACCCCGCCGCGCACACCCGATTCTCCAATTCTTCCCATTGCCACCCCCACCCCCGTCCGTTAATGCTCGTGGCCGGTGACGCGCACGAGGCGCGTCGCCTGCCACGCATGACCGCCTACCTCCTCGACGTCCACCACGCGATCGCCCTCTGGCGGAACCACCCCGCCCTGGTCGCGCGCGCCAGCGCCGCCACCGCGTCGGGCGAGGCCGTCCTCCACCTGTGCCTGCCCGTCATCGGCCAGATGTGGAACCGCATCTTCAACACGCCCAACCCGGCCGAGAACGAGAAGACCCTGCGCGAGTTCATCGCCCGCTTCCCGCTCATCGATTTTGACGCCCTCGCCGCCGTCGAGTTCGGCGTGGTCAAGACGGCGATGCAGAAGATCCGCCGACCGCTGCCGGACGTCGAGGCCCAGGTCGCCGCGATCGCCCGCACGCGCGACATCGTCGTCCTCTCCGCCGAACAGCATTTCTCGGCGCTGCCCAGGCTCCGCGTGGAAAACTGGCTGGGCACGTGAAGCCGGAATGACGAACATCGAAAACCGAAGCTCGAATCAATGACGAAGGACCAAAGTCGAATGTCGAAACGATGCGAGGATGCGCGCCAGGACTGCAACTTAATTTCTGTAAATCCCACCGTCCGCCCGGACTGACTGTCCCGGCCGCCGGTCACGCGACCGGCGCCGCCTCGGCCGGCGCCTGGCCCGTCGCCAGGTAGGGCCGGGCCTCGGCCTGCCACTG
>DATHXE010000675.1:0-4654 GCA_035459845.1 Tepidisphaeraceae bacterium
TTGTTCTGGCGGAAGCTGTCCCGGATCCACTGGTCGAACAGGTACACGCCCTTCACGCCCGCGCGGTACGGGTTGGGCCGCAGCAAATCGCCCCACTTGTTCGCCCAGTGGTCGGCGAACGTCGGGCCGTCGACGAGCCGGTCGATCAGCTTGTTCCGCTTGTCCGGGTCGGAGTCGGCGAGGAACTTTCGCGCCTCGTCCGGCGTCGGCAGGGCCCCGGCGATGTCCAGCGACGCCCGCCTCAGGAATTCTTCATCCGTACACCGTCCCGACGGCGCGATCGCGAGTTCCCTGAGGCGCTCGTACACGAGCGAATCGACGTAATTGGCGACCGGCAGTTTTGCGAAGGTTTCGGCCGGAAGCGCTTTGTCAGTCGGCACCGTGACGCGCGACACGTCGACCAACCCCATGTACCGCGCGACCACGACCGCCTCGCCCGCCAGGGTCCCGACGCGAACCCGGCCGTGCTCGTCGGGCTTGGCGACCTCCGGTTCGTTAGACGCATACTCGGCCAGGTGCGTGACGTCGCGCGTCGACCCGTCCGAGTACGTCGCTACGACTTTGAGCTTCTGCGACGCGCCTTTCGTGTACCGCCCTTGCGCCGGCGATACTTCCACCTTCGCCAGCGTCGGCTCGCCCGGTACGGCGTATGTCATTCCCTGTTCCAGCCACTTCAGCAGCAGACGATAGGCGTCCGAATCCTTCTGCAACTTGAGCCCGCCCCCGTGCTCGACCGCCATCGTGGGTTTCTTGAGGAGCAGGCTCTCCTCCGGCGCTGCCGGGAAGATGCGCCGCCCCCGCGCGTCCTTCACGGTTGCCGAATGATCCGCCTTCGGGTCATACCCGAAGACCGACAGCTTGAACCCGTTCTGCCCCGCCGGTTTCGCGTGACACGCCCCCGCGCTGCACCCGGCCCGCACGAGAATGGGCATCACGTCGCGGACGAAACTGACCGATCCCTCCGCCTGCGGCTTCGCCCCCGGATCAATCACCTTCAGATCCCCACTCTTCTCTGCGCCCCCTCCGCGCTCTCCGCGTCTCTGTGGTGAATCATTCGTCGCCGGAGCGCCGAGTGCCCCGAGCGCCTTCCCCGTTTTCGCCTCCCACGCGTACACGTTCCCGTCGTGGCACCCCGCGAGGATCAACTGCTCCGTCGCGATCGCGTTGTAGAGCACGTCCGGCGCCGCGGTGAACGTCCGATCCGCGCGCGTCTTGTTCGCCTCGGTCGACAGGCGGAGGATGCCGTCCTCGCTGGCCGACAGGACCGACTTGCCGACCCACGCCAGGTCCGTGACCGGCGTCGGGCTGGTCGTCAGCGAGGCGGCCTGGTCGCGCGTCTTGACGGCCCAGATTTTGATCTCCTTGTCCGACCCCGCCGTCGCGAGTTGCGCCCCGTCTGCCGACCATGCGACCGCCATCACCGGTCCGGCGTGCCCTTCGAGCTTGGCCAATTCCTTCCCGGCCGGGAGATCCCACACCTTGGCGACCTTATCGGCCCCGCCGGTCGCCAGGAACTTCCCGTCACTGCTGGCGCGCATGGTCAGGATCGAATCCGCGTGCGCTGGCCATGCACCGAGTTCCTTGCCCGATGACGCGTCCCACATGCGCACCTTGGCCGGCCCCGCAATGTCGCCGTCGGCGGCTGCCAGCGTGGCGTCTTTCCCGAGGAACGTCAGGGCCGTCACGCGCCCGCCGAGGCCTTCGATCTCTCGCGCGACCTTGAGCGATTTCGCGTCCCACACCCGCACGATGCGGTACCCGCCCGCGGCGATGAACCGCCCATCTCCGCTCCACCCCAGCGCGTAGACCGCCTCACCGGCCGGGGCCGCCATCTCGCCCGCCACCGCCCGAGCTTCGCTCGACAAATCGTAAACGATGACGCGCTCGCCCCGGCCCACCGCCAGCCGCTTTTGGTCCGGCGAAACCGCCATCGCCAGCACCGGCGCGTACGTCGCCGGCAGCGGCCGGAGTTTCACGGGGCGGGTCGTCGCCTGGGCCACCAGGATGCTTTGATCCCACTTTGCACCCGCATCGATCCACGCGCGGACGATCCGGATCTCCCCCGGATCGAGTTGCCCCTTGGGCGGCATGTGCCCCTCGGCGTCCGGCAGGAGCACGTCGGCCAGGCGGCTCTTCTGGGCCATCCCCACGACGATCGCCGGCCCGCTTTCGCCACCCGCGAGCGCTGTCTTCGCAGTCAGCAGGGACAGCCCGCCCTTCTTCTTCTCGGGATTGTGACACGAGACACAGTGGGCCTTGAAAACCGACATCGCCTTGCCGGTCAGCTCATCCGCGGCCGCGGCGCGCGCGGCGACCCCGGCCGGCGTGAGGACGACCACCGTCAGCCAAAGCGTTGTCGTGAAACACCGATCTCGTCGGGACATGCGCCTGTAGTACCGGTGGCCACCGGTTTCGTGGCCGGCGGCAAGGCTCCGACAGGGGGCCTCGCGTAACGCTTGTTGACCGCACGCCGTCTTTGTCTTTAGAGTCGTGGACCAAAAGGCCGCTCTGCACTTCTCCCGCCACTACCCACGGAAGGACGTCATGCCCCGCCGCTATCGTCGCGCCCCGCTCCTGCCCGCTTTGCGCCCCGTGATCCAGGACCTGGAGGGTCGGACGCTCTTGGCCGCCGGGTTGAACGCGTCGTATTACAACGACATCAATTTGTCCGGCACGCCGGTGACGCGGGTCGACAACGGCGTCAACTTTGCGTTCAGTTCGACCGTCGCCCCCGCGGCCGGCATCAACCCTCAACTCTTCTCCGCGCGGTGGACGGGGCAGGTGACGCCCAAGTACACGCAGGCGTACACGTTCACGACGCGGTCCGACGACGGCGTGCGGCTGTGGGTGAACGGACAGCAGCTCGTCAACAACTGGAACCGCCACGCGCCGACGAACAACTCGGGGGTGATCAATCTCGTCGCCGGGCAGTCGTACGACGTGCGGATGGAGTACTTCAACCAGTGGGGGAACGGCGTGGCGCAGCTGTCGTGGGCGAGCGCGTCGCAGGCGTCGCAGATCATCCCCAGCACGTCCCTGTCGACAGACGGGACGACGACGCCGCCGCCGGTGACGCCGCCGCCGCCCCCCGGTAACGGCGACGGCCTGTTCGGCGCTTATTACGGCGACATGACGTTCGGCGTGAAGAAGTTCCAGCGGATCGACCCGACCGTTAACTTCAACTGGGGCGCCGGCTCGCCCAACGCGGCGATCCCGACCGACAACTTCTCCGTCCGATGGACGGGCCAGATCCTGGCGCAAAAGTCCGAGACGTACACGTTCTACACGACCAGCGACGACGGCGCGCGGCTGACGATCAACGGCGTCCGCGTAATCGACAAGTTGATTCCGCAGGGCCCGACCGAGTGGAGCGGGTCGATCGCGCTGGTGGCGGGACAGAAGTACAACATCGCGCTCGAATACTTCGACCGTTCGGGCGGCGCATCCGCCGTGCTGCGCTACTCCAGCCCGACGACGGCCAAGCAGGTGGTGCCGCAGGCGGTGCTGTTCAGCAGTCAGTCGACCACGCCCCCGCCGGTGCAGGCGCCTGCCGCCCCGACCGGCGTGTCGGCCGCGGCGATCAACACGACGCAGATCCAGCTCTCGTGGACCGACCTGCCGACCGAGAACGGCTACAAGATCGAGCGGTCGGCCAACGGCACGACGGGGTGGACGCAGATCGCCACGCCGAGCGCGGGGTCGACCGGGTATCTCAACACCGGCCTGGCCCCGAACACGACGTACTACTACCGCCTGCGCGGCTTCAACGCCGGCGGCGACGGGGCTTACTCGGCCGTCTTCAGCGCAAAGACGCAGGCGATCACGCCGCCCGCGGCCCCGACGTTCACGGGCATCCGCCCGGTGCCGGTGACGGCCCTGGAGATCAAGTGGACGAACGTCGCCGGCGAGACGGGTTACAAGCTCGAGCGCAGCCTGAGCCCCACCAGCGGCTTCACGCAGATCGCGACGACGGGCGCCGACCTGACGACGTACGTCGACGACAGCAACCTGCCGGGCAACACGCTCTTTTACTACCGCGTCCGCGCCTACAACGGCGGGGGCGACTCGGACTACTCGCCCGCCAGCGGTGGCACGACCAACAGCGGCAACCCCGGTCCGCCCGCCACCCTCCCGACCAACTTCGCCGCCCAGGCCCTGTCGACCACGGAGATCAAGCTGACCTGGTCGGACTCGACCTACGAGTCAGTGTACGAGATCGAGCGCAGCCCGAACGGCACCACAGGTTGGACGCAGATCGGCGGCGCCGACGCCAACATCCTCACCTACACCGACACCTTCCTGACGCCCAACACGACGTACTTCTACCGCATCCGCGCCGGCAACAGCGGCGGGTTCACGCCCTACACGGCCGTCGTTTCCGCGAAGACGCTTTCGGCGCCGGCCGGGGCGAGCCAGCCCGACGTGCAGGTGCAGGTTCGCAAGGAGACGACGTTCGCCGGCGACAACGTGTACAACACGACCGGCGTCAACCAGGTCCGGGCCGCGACGGGCGAGTTCTTCCCCACGATCTTCCACGTCCGCGTCTACAACGACGGCGCGACCGCCGACTCGTTCGTCGTCACCGCCCCGACCGGCGACGCCGACTACCGCCTGGCCTACTACGACTCGACCACCACCGGCTGGAACGGCGGTG
>DATHXE010000676.1:0-2000 GCA_035459845.1 Tepidisphaeraceae bacterium
ACGTCTACGTCCGCGACCCCGCCGACGTCGAGCGCGTCCGCACCGTCCTCGAAAACACGCTCGGCGTCGCCCGCGTCCTCGACGGCGCCGGCAAGCGCGAGCTCCACCTCGACCACGCCCGCTCCGGCGAGCTCGTCGCGCTCGCCGCCGACGACGCCTGGTTCACGTACTACTTCTGGCTCGACGACGCGAAGGCCCCCGACTACGCCCGCACCGTCGACATCCACCGCAAGCCCGGCTACGACCCGGTCGAGCTCTTCCTCGACCCCGCGATCCGCGCCCCCAAGCTCAAGATCGGCTGGACGCTCGCCAGGCGAAAGCTCGGGATGCGCGCGATGATGGACGTCATCCCGCTGGACGCCACGCTCGTCAAAGGCTCGCACGGCCTGGCCGCCCGCCCGCCCGAGGAGGGGGCGCTGCTCATGACTACCGACCCCGCCTTGCTCACCGCGGGGCCCATCCCGCCCATTGCCGTCAAGGACTTGATCCTGCGGCACGTGTTCGACGAGTGACGCCCGCGGCACGCGAGCGCCTCGGGACGCGCCGGGCAAGCCCGACGGCTAGACACGACCCCACGGACTCACGGGCTGGTGGCCCGTGCCACGGCCGCGCCCCCCGGGCCTACAATTGCCCCGCATGACGACGACGACCGCGCCTTCGATGAAAGTCACCATCCTCGCCGCCGGCGCGGCCGGGATGTATTGCGGGTCCTGCATCCGCGACAACGCGCTGGCCCTCGCCCTCCGCCGCCTGGGCCACGATGCGGTCATGGTCCCGCTCTACACGCCCGTCAAGACCGACGCCGAGAACGCGTCGATCGGCAAGGTCTTCTACGGCGGCGTCAACGTCTGGCTGCAGAGCGCGAGCCGCATCTTCCGCCACACCCCGCGATTCCTCGACTGGCTCTTCGACCGCCCCAGGTTCCTCATGTGGGCGGGCTCGAAGGGCGCGCAGACCTCGCCCGCGCAGCTCGGCCGACTCACGCTCGACATCATCCGCGGCGAGGACGGGCCGACCCGGAAGGAGCTCAAGCGCCTCGCCGAATTCCTCAAGTCCGAGCTCAAGCCCGACGTGATCACGCTGCCGAACCTGATGTTCATCGGGGCCGCGAAGTATTTGCGCGAGCACACCGGCGCGGCCGTGATCGCCGAATGCACGGGCGAAGACATCTTCCTCGACGCGATGGCCGAACCGTGGAAGTCACAGGCGACGGCGCTGATCCGCGAGCGCGCCGCGCACGTGAGCCGATTCGTCGCGACGAGTCGCTATTACGCCGGTCAGATGGCGGCCTACCTGAACGTCCCGCCTGAGCGGATCGACGTCGTCTACCCCGGCGTTCCGGAAAAGGACCTGGTGACCGAAGAACAGCTCGCAACCCGCAACTCGCAGCCCGCAACCCTCCGCACGATCGGTTACCTCGCGCGGATCTGCCCGGAGAAGGGACTCGATCGGCTGGTGGATGCGGCGGCGCTCCTGCGCCAGAAGCCGGGATTCGACGACGTAAAGGTCCGGGCCGCGGGATACATGGGTAAAGCGAACGAGGCGTGGTACGCCGGCGTCGAGAAGCGCGTCGCCGCAACGGGCCTGGCGGGGCATTACTCGTACGAGGGCGAAGTCGACCGCGAGCGGAAACTGACGCTGTACGACGGGTCTGCGCTCACGTGCACGCCGACCGCCTACCCGGAGCCGAAGGGTCTGTACGTCCTCGAGGCGCTGGCCCGCGGGTGCCCGGTCGTCCTGCCCCACCACGGGTCCGCCCCGGAACTCGTCGACGCCACCCGCGGCGGGATCACCACCCCGCCCGGCGACGCCCCGGCGCTCGCCGACGCCCTGGCGACCCTCCTCGAATCGCCCGAGCAACTCGCGGAGTTGTCGCAGGCGGGCCACGCGGCGGTCCGCGAGAAGTTCCTCGACACGCACATGGCGCGGGGGATGCTCGAGACGTTCGAGCGGGCGCGGGCGTAGCACGGGGAGACGAGCCGGGTGCCATGGCCACGCGC
>DATHXE010000677.1:0-14175 GCA_035459845.1 Tepidisphaeraceae bacterium
CGCCTTCCTCGATGCCCTTCTCGCTCGCCCGGCCCGTCTTGCCCTCGATGATGCTGTCGGCGAGCTCCTTCATGATCAGCTCGATCGCCTTCATCGCGTCGTCGTTGCCCGGGATCGGCAGGTCGATGAGTTCCGGATCCGAGTCCGTGTCGATCAGCGCGATCGTCGGCACCTTCAGCTTCCGGGCTTCCTTCACCGCGATCGTCTCGCGGCGGGTGTCGAAGATCACCATCACGCCCGGCATCTTGTCCATCTTGCGGATGCCGCCGAGGTTCGCCTTGATCTTCGTCATCTCGCGATTCAGCGTCGACTTCATCTTCTTCGAGTACGACTCGATCTGCCCGGTCTCCCAGAGCTTCTCGAGCTCGTCCAGCCGCTTGAGGCGGTCGCGGATCGTCTTGAAGTTCGTCAGCGTGCCACCCAGCCACCGCTCGGAGACCGCGTGCATCCCGCACCGCTTGGCCTCCTCTTCGACCGCGAAGCGGGCCTGCCGCTTGGTGCCGACGAAGAGCACGTCCTTCCCTTCCGCGACGATCTTCTGGATCAGCTTCTTCGCGCGGAGGAGGCCCTTCACGGTCTCCTTCACGTCGATGATGTGAATCATGTTCCGCTTGCCCGAGATGTACGGCTCCATCTTCGGGTTCCAGCGGCTGACGCGGTGCCCGAAGTGGACACCCGCGTCGACGAGCGCTTTGACGAGTTCGGCGGGATTGGTTGCCATGATCTGCTAGCTCCGTTGCGTTGGACGGCCGGGTAAAGTCGGCCGGCAGCCCCATGCGGACCCCCGTGCCAAGACCGGCGGGGCCACCTTTGGGCTTATGGATTGAAGTTGTAAAACGAGGCCCGACGTCGCGTTTTTCGCACGACCGAGAGCCGGACGTGCCCACGCAAGCGCGGGCGCCTCTTGGCGAGGCAAGGGGACGACTGTATCCCGCCGCACGCCGTAATTCAAGGCCCGAACCGGCCTTCAGCACCTTCTGACTCAGAATTTCCCTGACCCGGTTCAGCCATTCGGCGAGCTGATTCGACCCCCAGTGACCCCGCCAAACGGTCGATAAACCGACCGTCAGGATCTCCCATTCGTTTAGAGGTACCCGCTTTGACCCGGATGCGCAAGGTGTTGTGGTGTACGGTGACCGTCAACGCGATCATCGCGCTGACCGAGCTGATTACGGTGCATTTGCACGAGGCCGGTCACGCGCACCATGTGCTCGGGTACATGAACGGGCTGGGCCATATCCTGCAACTGCCGGGGTTTACGTTCGCCGGGTTCGTCGGGCTCCGGCCCGGGCACATTTGGACTTGGCCGGCGTTCTGGTGCTCGCTCGGCGTCAACGTGCTCTTCTACGGGATCGTGTTCGGCGCATGGGCCCGGTGGATCACCAAGTTCACGGCCGCGCCCGCTCCCGAGACGCCTGAGGAAGTTTACGAGGCAACGGCCGAGGGGCAGGAACTCGAATCGCAGTTCTCGCGGCGGCGGCTGATGGTCAACGGCGGGCGGCTGGTGGCAGGGTCGGCGGCGGTCGTCGGGGCGTGGGGCGTGTTCGGGGAGGCACGGTGGTTTGAGATCACCCAGCGGGCGGTGCGGATCAAGGGGCTGCCGCCGACGTTGGCGGGGCTGCGCATCGTGCAGCTCTCGGACATCCACCACGGCAATTGGATGTCCGACTTCTGGGTTCGGCAGATCATCGACACGACCAACAAGCTCGCGCCGGACCTGGTCGCGCTGACGGGCGACTACGTGTATCGCGGGCACGAGTACATGGAACCGATCGCGGCCCACTTCGCGCGGCTCAAGCCCACGATCGGCACGCTGGGCGTGATGGGCAATCACGACTGGTGGGGTGGGTCGCACGTGTGCCAGCGGGCGTTCGCCAAGCACGGGATTCCGCTGATCGACAACGCGAGGAAGTTCGTCACGCCGGACCGGAAGCTGGTGGACCAGGCGACCGAGGGGCTGTGCGTCGCGGGCGTGGGCGATTTGTGGGAAGACCACTGCTTGTACGAGCTGGCGCTGGGCGGCCTGCCGGGCGGGATGCCGCGGGTGGTGCTGTCGCACAACCCGGACGTGGCGGAGGAGCCGGATTTTCTGCGCGGCGGGTACCGGGTCGATTTGATGCTGTCGGGGCACACGCACGGCGGGCAGATCCGGCTGCCGGTGATCGGCGCGCCGGTGACCAACTCGCGCCTGGGGCAGAAGTACGCGCAGGGGCTCGTGCAGGGGCCGGCGTGCCCGGTGTTCGTGAGCCGGGGGCTGGGGATGACGGTGATGCCGGTGCGGCTGGGGGTGCGGCCGGAGATTGCGGTGATTGATTTGCTGCCGGCGTGAGGCGCCCCCGCTTTGGGTGCCATGCCGTCGCGAGCCGCCAGTCGGCTTCGCATCGCGCGCGGGCGGAGTCGGCTCGCGTCGGCATGCCCCAGCGGCTATCGCATTCAGATCGAACGCCACTGGGGCATGCCCACGCCCCGCGACGACCGTTGCGCGCGAGCGGGGTTACTGGGCGCGGTGCGAGGGCATGGCACCCGGCGCGGCCCTTCCGACTACCGCTTGCCCTTGTCCTTGCCTTCCTTCAGGGCGGCGCTAAACCAGCCGTCGCCCGCGGGCTTGGGGGCGGGGCGCGGTGACGGCGCGCCGCTCCGCACCGGCGCGGGGCCGGTTCGTTGTTGGGCGGGCTGTTGGCGCATGCCGCCGCCGGTGGCGGTGGGGCTGGCGGTCGCGCCTTTGCGCATGGTGAGGGAGATGCGCTTGCGCGGGAGGTCGACTTCCAGCACGGTGACCTCAACGCGCTGTTGGACCTTGACGACCTCGGTGGGGTCTTTGACGAAGCGGTCGGCGAGCTGGCTGACGTGGACCAGGCCGTCCTGGTGGACGCCGATGTCGACGAACGCGCCGAACGCGGCGACGTTGGTGACGATGCCGGGGAGCTTCATGCCGGGCTGGACGTCCTCGATCTTGTTGACGCCCTCCTTGAAGGCGAAGGCCTCGAACTGCTCGCGCGGGTCGCGGCCGGGCTTGGCGAGCTCGGCGAGGATGTCGGTGAGCGTCGGCAGCCCGACCTTGTCGGTCACGTACTTCTGCTTGTCGATCTGCTTGCGGAGGGCCTCGTCGCGCATCAGGTCGCGGACGGTGACGCCCAGGTCCTTGGCCATGCGGTCGACGACGTCGTACGACTCGGGGTGGACGGCGGACTCGTCGAGCGGGTGCTCGGCGCCGCGGACGCGGAGGAAGCCGGCGGCCTGCTCGAAGGTTTTTTCGCCGAGGCGCGAGACGTTCTTGAGCTCGCGCCGGCTCTTGAAGGCGCCGTTCTCGTTGCGGTACTTGACGATGTTTTCGGCGATCGTGGCGTTGAGGCCCGAGACGTAGGTGAGGAGCTGCTTGGAAGCCGTGTTGACCTCGACGCCCACGCCGTTGACGCAGGAGACGACGACGTCGTCGAGGGACTTCTTGAGGAGGTCCTGGTCGACGTCGTGCTGGTACTGGCCGACGCCGATCGACTTGGGGTCGATCTTGACGAGCTCGGCGAGCGGGTCCATGAGCCGGCGGCCGATGCTGACGGCGCCGCGGACGGTGATGTCCTGGTCGGGGAACTCTTCGCGGGCGGCCTCGGACGCGGAGTAGATCGATGCGCCGGACTCGTTGACCATGATGACGGGGAGCGGAGAGTCCTGAGTGCTGAGTCCTGAGTCCTGAGAGGTGCGCGGTACCTTGAGATTCAGTTTCCGGACGAAGGCCTCGGTCTCGCGGCCGGCGGTGCCGTTGCCGATGGCGATGGCCTCGATGTTGTGCTTGGCGACGAGCACCTGGAGCGTGGCCTCGGCCTCGCGCGTCTTGCCCGCGCCCTGCTCGGGGTAGATGACGTCGTTGAAGACGAGCTTGCCCTGCGCGTCGAGGACGACGGTCTTGCACCCGGTGCGGAAGCCGGGGTCGATCGCGAGGACGCGCTTCTGGCCGAGCGGTGAGGAGAGGAGGAGCTGGCGGAGGTTGCCGGCGAAGACTTCGATGGCGGCGTGCTCGGCGCGCTTCTTGGACTCGAGGCGGGCCTCGGTCTCCATCGACATGGAGAGCAGGCGCTTGTAGGCGTCCTTAACGGCGAGGCGGACCTGGTCGGCGCTGGGGTTGGTCGACGGCGACTTGGCGCTGGCCTGCCCGCGGGCGCCGTGGACGAACAGATCTTCGAGGATGCCGACGGCGGTCTCTTCGGGCGGGCGGATCTGGAAGAAGAGGAAGCCCTCGGCCGCGCCGCGGCGGATGGCGAGCACGCGGTGGGACGGGGCGGCCGACATGGGCTCGTTCCAGTCGAAGTAATCGCGGTACTTGGCGCCCTCGGTCTCCTTGCCGGCGACGACCTCGCTCTTGATGACGCCCTGGGTCAGGAAGAGCTCGCGGATCTCGGCGCGGGCGGCGGCGTCGTCGTTGACGCGCTCGGCGATGATGTCGCGCGCGCCGGCGAGGGCGGCTGTGACGTCGGAGACCTTCAGGTCGTCGGCGACGGTCGCCCCATCCGGCGTGACGAACTTGGCGGCTTCGGCCTCGGGGTTGGCGGAGGGCTCCTGCTTCCAGAGCAAGTCGGCCAGGGGTTCGAGGCCCTTTTCTTTGGCGATCATCGCGCGCGTGCGGCGCTTGGGGCGGAACGGCTGGTAGATGTCCTCGAGCGCCGCCATCGTCTCGGCGGCGGCGATCCTTGACTTGAGGTCGTCGGTGAGCAGGTTGCGCTCGACGAGGGACTTGACGATGGCGGCGCGGCGCGAGTCGAGCTCGATCAGTTGGGCCATGCGGTCGCGGACGGCGGTGATCTGGACTTCGTCCATGGAGCCGGTGGCCTCCTTGCGGTAGCGGGCGATGAACGGGACGGTGCCGCCCTCGGCGAGCAATTTCACGACTGCCCCGACTTGCCCGACGCGGAGGCTGAGCTCCTTGGCG
Source organism: Tepidisphaeraceae bacterium (assembly GCA_035459845.1). Classification (GTDB taxonomy): domain Bacteria; phylum Planctomycetota; class Phycisphaerae; order Tepidisphaerales; family Tepidisphaeraceae; genus DASPKW01. The sequence continues at coordinate 4,922 of DATHXE010000677.1, forward strand.
ATCTTGATGAGGTGCTCGACCTCCTGTGCGCTGGCTTGTTTTTCTTCCGCCGCGGCCCCGCTGCTGGCAACAACCGAATCGCTCGTCACGCTGACCGTCCTTGGCTCGAAGCTGGTTACGAAATTGATGATCGACCCTCGTCGGGGGAGGATAGCGGGGCGGGGAAATCGAGCAATGGATTTGGGGTGGGTGGGGCGCTCGCGAAAATTCGAGCGCCTTGGCGGGGTCGGCGAGTGCTGGCCGGCACAACGTGAGGCGGCCGAATGGGTTAGTGAACGGACGGCGGATTTGAGAACCGGGCAAAAGCGGGCAAAACCGGGACGAATCGGGACTCTTCGGTACTTTTCGGTACCGGATGGGTACCTGCGAGTGTGGTGTCGAAGTTGCCCGGCGAATGTGCGGCACATCTACCTTACGGGCGGTGTCCCGCGGGCGTGGTGACGGGCGCGCACGGGGCTGCGGTGGCGGGGCAGGGGCGCGGGAGAAATTATCTGGATTGCGCGCGGAAGCAGTAGCGCGCGGGTGGTGATTCCTGCGTACCCGGGGGGGCGACCCAGTCACTTGTACGTGTCGCGGTCGGGCGTGGTGCGTGCGCGAACGACGACCGAAGGGTTACGAGCGCTCACGTGCACCTTTGGTGCGACCGCTAAGTACGGCCTTGGAGCGCGGAAGTGGGTTGCGCGCGGGCGGTCGACTCGGTCACTGAAGTGACCAAGCCTCGCGAAGGAGCCCAGTTGACTCGCGGCGCGCTTACGCGAGGGCTTCCCGGCAGTACTGCAGGCAGATGCCGACTTCCTTCACCGGGTTCGAGCCTTCGGGGATGGGGTACTCGACTTCGATGTCGCCGTAGATCGGCCACTTTTCTTTTTTGAGGAGCTGGAGGACTTCCTTGAGGGGGGTCTGGCCCTTGCCCCAGGAGAGGTTGCGGCCGTCGGCGGTGCGGTCCTTGAGGTGGAGGCTGACGATCCGCTCGTGGTACTTCTCGATGACGGGGATGGGGCTCTTGCCCTTGGTGCCGGCAAAGTAGTGGCCGACGTCGAAGTTGAACATGATCTGCGGGTTGATGTCGAGGATCGGGTCGGGCTTGTCCAGCGATGGGAAGTTGTTCGTGTGGTTGTGGAACGCGAGGAGGATCTTGTGTTTCTCGGCGAACGGGGCGGCCTTCTTGGCGAGGGCCTCGTTGCGCTCGGTGGTGATCGCGATGGCGCCCAGGGCCTTGGCGGCGCGGAAGGCGAAGTCCATTTCCTCGTCGGAGTTGCCGAAGCCCATCTTGTGGATGTGGATGTTGACGCCGGCGTCGTTGTACATCTTCTTGAGCTCGGCGCACCTGGCGAGTTGGGCCTCGCGCTCGGCGTCGGTGAACTTCTTGGCGGGCTCGCCCTTCTTGGGGGCGGTGATGCCGGCGAAGGACTGGATGGGGCCGCCCATGAGTTCGGTCTCGGAGAGACCGGACTCGATGAGGGCCTTGAGGGTTTGTTCGGCCGTCTCGATCTTCGCGTTGCGGTAGCTGTAGGTGATCGTGCCGATCTTGACGCCGTGGATGTTGGAGTTGGGCTTGGCGGATTGGGGCGGGGCGTCGGCGGCGAGGGTGGTGCGGCCGAGGGCGAGTGCGCCGGCGGTGGCGAGGGCGCCGGTGAGGAGGGAGCGGCGGTCGATCGTGCTACGATGGTCGGACATGGGAGGCTCCGCGAGAGTGGCGTGGGAACAATTGCTTGTCGTGGTGATGATGATACCGACGAGACGGTCGCGCGTGGAACCGGCGTGTTCACTTCAGTGAGGCACGTTCTTTGGGCGGCAAGACGGATCGCGCGCGGCGCACTCCCTCTGTGCGCGGGTCCCGGTTAAACTCGCGTTCACCGTGGCGAAGCGTGCGGATGAACATGTCGAGTCGGACCTGGACGCGCTGGTCGGCGCGTTCCGGGAGGACAATCCGGCAGAGTTTTACGAGCTGCTCGTGAACTCGTCGGTGTTGTATGCGGTGACGCAGGTGGAGAGCTTATGGCAGCGGGTGGGGGACGAGGACGAGCTCAAGTCGCACGTTTACTTTCACTTTTTGCAGTCGTGGGAGCGGATCCGGGCGGGGGCGCTGTCGCGGGGGGAGGCGATCGGCGGGTACCTGGTCGAGACGATCCGCAACTCGGTGCGCGATGCGCTGCGCAAGAAGGAGCGGCGGAAGCGGCGCGAGCGCGAGCTCGTGCGCGGGGGGTTCGGGAACGACCCGGACGAGCGCGGGAGCGATGCGGAGGCGGTGGCGGCGAAGACGGGGTCGGTGCTGGACGAGCTGATCGCGGAAGAGCATCGGGAGTCGATGCTGACGGTGATTTCGGACCCGGAGCTGGCGAAGTTCGGGGCGGTGTTCAAGCTGAAGATGTTGATGCGGTGCAACCTGGACGATGCGCCGCGGTTCGCGATGAGCGCGGAGGAAGCGGCGTGGACGCCTGAGGATGAAAGTTATCCGCACCCGCGGTCGGCCGGACGGGTGGCGGCGTGGGTCGTGCGCCTGCGGCGGTGGGACCCGGCCGGGCGGCGGTTCAAGCCGACGTCGCGGAAGCTCGTGCGCATGCTGGGGATGGCAGATTCGGGGACGTCGGAAGACGTCGAGAAGGAGAAGGCGAACACGTTCGACCAGTGGTTCCGGCGGGCGAAGGTGAAGTTCCGCGGGTCGGAGGCGGACCGGGCTCGGCCGGGGCGCGGGAAGAGCTAGGAAGGCTCACCGCAGAGGCGCAGAGGGCGCGGAGGACTCACAGAGAAGGCTTTAGGAGCGATCAGGTCGTTAGTATCGGAAGTGATGGGGTTTGTGGCGGATTCGAGAGTGAAGTGGTATGCCCGATAACGGATGTCGAAAACTTCGGGTTGGGCGTCAGATGGCGGTAGTGGGTGGCGTGAGGATGGCCGTGAAGACTTTTTCGATCTCCTGCCGTCTGATGTCCGGGGGTGTGCGATGAATGATGTCCTCACGTATCTGGAAGGTCGGGCCGAGCGGTGGTCCGGGACGCCGACGCCGTTGATCACGGCCCGGCTGTGGGCGATTCGGCAGCACGTGCGGCGACTCGGGCCGGCGGGCGATGAATTGGGGGCCGCGATCGGTGGGCGGTTGGGTGGCGCAACGGCGAGTTCGGGCGTGGCGGGGGAGATGTTCGAGTCGGCCAATCGATCGTGGGACCGACTGCTGGCGGAATTGGACGGGGAAGCGATCGGCGACGAGGCTGATAGAGAGACGACGGTCGACGCGTTCTTCGATATTCTGGACGCGCTGACGATCGCGGGGGCGGCGGCGGGGAACGAGGGGCGGGCACTTTCTCAAAAACTGTTCAATCGGGTGGTGAAAGATTTGTACGCGCTCGAGCCGGTGGCTCACGTGGCGGCGGCGCTGCGCACGAAGCTGGTGGGCACGGTCGGGCTGGCGGAACTGTTCTGCACGGGCGTGGCGGGGTACGCGCGGGCTTCGGAGCCGGCGGTGGCGGAGGCGCGCGAGAAGGTCGGGCGGCGGGAGTTCGTGCCGGTCGAGGAACTGGTGGGGGCGGACGGGCCGGTGTCGCTGGAGGAATTGGCGCGGCGGTTGTCGCGGTGCGCGTGGTACGCGGTGCAGTGGGGGGTTCATCAGCTGCGGCTGGTCGTGCAGCCGGCGGCGCGGGTGCTGCGGCTGGAGGTGCACGAGGGGGGCGCGGCGGAGGCGTCGGCGGCGACGCTGGCGAGGGGGATGGACGGGTGGGACGTGCGCGTGGACGTGGGGCGCGAGCAGGTCGCGGCGGCGATCCACGGCGGGGTGGCGACGGTGAAGCTTCCGGAGACGGTGGACGGCGCGCGGTTCGCCGTCCGGGTAAGGCGGAGTGGGGCGGGCGAGTGGCAGGGGTTGTTTGGGAGGGCGGGTCAGTAGACGACCGAGGGGAACCAGGCGCCGGTGGGGTCGCGGCAGGGGCCGATGGCCAGAAGATTCACCGCAGAGACGCAGAGAGCGCAGAGGGGGCGCAGAGAAGAAGGTCGGAGGTGAACGTGCGCGGACATGGCATGGTTATGAGTGTGGTGATGGTGCTGAGCTCGGGAATGGCCGGCGCGGCGGAGCCGGCGGCGCCTGCGGGGGAGGAGCGCGTCGAGATCAAGCACCGACTGGTTCGGCCGGACAAGGTGGAGCCGGGGAAGCGCTATCCGCTGGTGATTTACCTGCATGGGGCGGGGCAGAAGGGGGATGATAATTCGAAGCCGTCGAACTCGGCGCTGGTGAAGGCGCTGGCGACGGCGGAGGTGCGGGCGGCGTTCCCGTGTTTCGTGCTGGTGCCGCAGTGTCCGGCGGGAGAGCGCGCGGACGGGCGGGCGATGAACTGGACGAACTGGAAGGGGCAGAAGGAGAACAAGCCGCCGCTGTGGCTGGAGGCGGACGCGGAGCCGAGCCCGCCGTTGCGGGCGGCGATGCGTTTGCTGGACGAGGTGATGAAGGCGGAGCCGATCGACGCGGACCGGGTGTATTTGACGGGGACATCGATGGGCGGGTCGGGGTCGTGGAACTGGGCGGCGCGCGAGCCCGGGCGGTTCGCGGCGGTGATCCCGGTGTGCGGGCTGAGCGACGCGACGATGGGGCCGAAGATCAAGGGCGTGCCGGTGTGGACGTTTCACGGCGGGGAGGACGCGCAGGTGCCTGTGGCGCGGACGCGGAAGATGGTGGAGGCGATCAAGGCGGCGGGGGGCGACGTGAAGTACACGGAGATGGCGGGGCAGGGGCACGGGATTGACGGGAAGGTTTGGACGCGGGAGGTGCTGGGGTGGATGTTCGGGCGGGTGCGGGGGAAGGACGGCGGCGCAGAGAAACCGTGACTTGCCGCGGGCGCGTCTGCCTCGGCAGTCCCCGGTCCCGAAATCGATCGCATCTGGGGCATGCCCACGCCCGCGAGTGCGCCGCGTCGCGAAACTCGTCGATCGGCGCGGTGCGAGGGCATGGCACCCGGACCTCGCGGCTCGGGCGGAGCCTCCCGATCTCCGAAGGTGAACCGACGACGGGGAACTGTCGATAAACGGGCATCGCGCCGCGTCCGCGCGCGGGGTTCGGGTTCGATTGACAATTGGTGTGCGACTCATGACAACTGCCCCCAGCATGATCGAGAAGATTTTCAAGGCGTACGACGTCCGGGCGACTTATCCGAACCCGCTGAACGAGGAGGCGGCGTGGAAGGTGGGGCACGCCACGGGGCAGTTCCTGCAGCGGGCGCGGGCGAACGTGCACGCGGAGCAGCGCGTGAAGATGGAGGACACGGTCGTCGTGGGGCGCGACATGCGGCCGCACTCGCCGGACCTGGCGAAGGCACTGAGCGACGGGCTGCGGTCGACGGGCATGTCGGTGATCGACGTGGGCATGGTCGACACGTCGTTCATCTACTTCGCGATCAACCATGTTGATGCGGTGGGCGGGATCCAGGTGACGGCGTCTCACAACCCGGCGAATTACAACGGGTTCAAGATCTCCGGGCCCAAGGCCAAGCCGATCGGGAGCGCGACGGGGCTGGACGACATCAAGCGGATCGCGTCGACCCTGCGCGTCGGGCACACGGGCCGCACCGGCGACTACATGGAGATGGACCTGTGGGCGGCGTACCGCAAGCACGTGCTGTCGTTTTTGAAGCTGGGGCGGAAGGTGCGCGTGGCGATCGACGCATCCAACGGGATGGCGGGGAAGATGGTGCCGGCCGTGTTCGGCGGGATCGACGATCTGGAGATCATCCCGCTGCTGTTCGAGATCACGGGGAGCTTCGTGCACGAGCCGAACCCGCTGGTCGACTCGAACATGGACATGCTCAAGGACCTGATGCGGGAAACCAAGCCGGACCTGGGCGTGTGCTTCGACGGGGACGCGGATCGATGCTTTTTCGTCGATGAAAACGCGAAGACGGTCACGTGCGATCTGGTGACGGCGCTGCTGGCGAAGGACTTTCTGAGCCAGCCGGCGAACAAGGGGTCGACGATCGTTTACGACCTGCGGTCGAGCCGCGCGGTGCCGGACACGATCAAGGCGGCGGGCGGGGTGCCCAAGCGCGACCGCGTCGGGCACGCGTTCATGAAGAAGACGCTGGCCGAGACCAAGGCGGTGTTCGGCGGGGAACTGTCGGGGCACTTCTACTTCCGGGACAACTTTTTCGCGGACAGCGGGGCGATCGCGATGGCGCGCGTGCTGACGGTGCTGTCGAACCAGGTGGGCGAGATGAGCGGGCTGATCGCGCCGCTGCAGAAGTACGCGCACAGCGGGGAGATCAACTTCCAGATCGAGGACAAGGACGGGAAGATCCGCGAGCTGGCGGACGCGTACAAGAAGGGCACGATCGACTACCTCGACGGGTGCACGATCGACATGGGCGGGTGGTGGTTCAACGTGCGGAAGAGCAACACGGAGCCGATGCTGCGGCTGAACGTGGAAGCGCCAACGAAGGCGATGCTCGAGGAGAAGCTGGCGGAGCTGCAGAAGTATCTGGGGACGCCGGCGGTGGGGCATTGAGGCGGAGTGATGGGGGGATGGTGTGATGGGGAGGTGGGGAGTGGGTGCGCGCAGGACGGGAGGAAATGGGCGCGCGGGCGCGTCAGCAACGCGTTGCGTTGCAGCTGTCCTGCGGTCGCACCTACCCGGCGGTGGTCGCGGGTTCGGGGGTGGGGGCGGGTTTGGGTTCGTACTTGCGGACGATGAGCATGCTGCTGGGGCAGTCGCGGGCGATGCGCTGGGCGCGCCAGCCGAAGAGGTGGGATTCGAGGCCCCATTCTTCGGCGACGCCGATGATGACGAGGTCGGCGTTCTGGGCCTGGTGGACGACGACGCCGACGGGTGACTCGTCTTCGACGACGCGGAAGGTGACGGGGAGGTCGTGTCCGGGCGCGTGGAAGACGCGGTCGACGGCGTGGCGCGCGCCGTCGGCGGATTGGGTGCTCCCGCCGCGCATGGGGGGGACGACGTGGAGGACGGTGACGAGGGCCTCGGTGCTGCGGGCCATGCGGGCGGCGAGGTCGAGGGCGAGCTTGTCGTGGGCGGTGCCGAGGTAGGGGACGAGGATGCGGCGGGCGGCGCGGAAGCCGCGGTCGACGAAGATGGCGACGTCGGTGTGGCACCCGGCCAGGACGCGGTGGACGGTGCCGCCGAGGATCGTCTTGCCGATGACGGGCTTGTGGAAGCCCATGATGACGAGGTCGGCGCTGGCGTCGGCGGCGAAGCGGGCGATGTCGCCGCCGACGTCGCGCGAGACGAACGAGGCTTGCTCGACACGGAGGCTGCGCCCGCGGGCCTGGGCGAGCAGGGGGGCGAGGGCTTCTTCGTGGGTGACGGCGGCCTCGTCGAGGCCGGAGCGGTAGGCCTCGTGGTCGACGGGTTTGCGGAGGTGGATGGCGACGAGCTTGGAATGGGCCTTGTCGGGGCCGATGAGCGTGTCGGCGAGTTGGACGAGCGGGCCGCCGGACTTGGGGAGGGCGACGGGGATGAGGATGGAGAGGCCCGGGGCGCGGCGGCCGTCGTCGCCCGCGGCCGTCGGAGTGGGGGAGGGGAAACTGCTTTCGAGCGGGGTGGCGAGGCGGCGCGGGTAGACGTAGTGGAGGACGGGGGTGGTCATCGCGGTGGTGATCAGGGTCATGACGACCATCATCGCGTAGACGGCGGGGGGCATCAGACCTGTTTCGCGGCCGACGCTCAGGACGATCAGGGCCATGAGGCCGCGGGTGTTGAGGAGCGCGCCGACGGCGACGGACTCGCGCCAGGGCATGCCTGCGCCGCGGGCGGCGAGTGTCGCGCCGCCCCACTTGCCGGCGACGGCGAGGAGGACGATGAGGCCGAGGAAGGCCCACAGGCCGCCGGCGCGGATCAGGTGCATGTCGGTGTGGAGGCCGGTGTAGAGGAAGAAGACGGGGAGGAGGAAGACGACGGTGTAGTCTTCAAGTTTTTCGGAGAGGTGGCGGACGAACTGGGTGCCCTTGGGCATGACCCAGCCGAGGAGGAACGCGCCGAAGAGGGCGTGGCCGCCGATGGCCTCGGCGGTGTATGCGGAGGCGAGGATGAGGAGGAAGATGACGGCCATGACGTTCTGGGAGAGTCGGCCGCGGCGGTCGTAGATGACCTCGAGGCGGCCGAGGAACGGGCGGACGGCGAGGAACATGGCGCTGATGAAGAGGATCGCGAGGCCGGCCATGAGTGCGGCGTGGGCGAGGCCCTGCATGCCGGTGATGGCGACGACGACGGCGAGGAGGCACCAGGAGGAGAGGTCGTTGACGGCGGCGCAGGCGATCGCGAGCGCGCCGACGTCGGTGCGCTGGAGGTTGCGCTCGGTGAGGATGCGGGCCATCATCGGGAACGATGCGGCGGCCATCGCGAGACCCATGAAGAGGGCGGCCCCGCGGTAGGAGCGGGAGTGGAGCTCGTAGAGGGGCTTGTAGAAGATGAGGACGAAGGCGACGCCGAGCGCGATGGGGACGAGCATGCTCGCCAGGCCGGTGGAGAGCCCGCCGCGGCCGCGGGCGCGGACGAGGCGGGGGTCGAGCTCGAGGCCGACGAGGAAGAGGAAGAAGACGACGCCGACCTGTGCGAGGATGTCGACGTAGGCGTGGCTGTGGGCGGGGAAGAGCGCCGTGAAGCCCGCGGGCCAGACCCACCCGAGGAGGGAGGGCCCGAGGAGGACGGCGGCGACGATCTCGCCAAGGACCTGGGGTTGGCGGAGGCGGGCGAAGAGCAGGCCGCCGAGTCTTGAGACGGCGATCACCAGGGCGACCTGGAGGAAGAGGAGGAGGAGGGGGTGGAGGTCCATCTCGGTGCGGTTGGGCGGACGTGCGGACGACGTCCACTCTATCCGAGCGCGGGCGGAGCGTCATAGGGACGAAGCGCGGGGGCGCGCGCGCGATCGACTCCGGGTGCCATGAGGTGCCACCCAACGCCGCAGATCATGCGGCCCGTAGTTTTTCCTTGAGTTCCGCCGCCAGCGCGACCTCGGCCGGCGTGGCCGTGCGCGCGACCGGGTCGCCGGGCGGCCGGTCGCGCTTCTTGTCCACCGGGACCCGCGCGCCCTTGGGCCGGGTCCGCACGTACCCGTCGCGGACCGCGGCCGCCAGCGCGGCGGCCAACGTGACCCGGCGGTGCACCCACGCCGGGGCCGCGCCGATCGCCCGGCGGACGGCCGTCAGCGCCCGGGCCACGCTCACCCGCGCCGGCGGGTCCCCGGCGGCCGCGACCGCGTCGGCCGCCATCAGCCCCAGCGCCCACGGCCCGACGACCGCCCAGTCGAGCTCGGCGCCCGCGTGCGCCG
>DATHXE010000678.1:0-12210 GCA_035459845.1 Tepidisphaeraceae bacterium
TCACCGGCTGGCCGCGCTTGGCGGTCTTGGGGAACTCGGTCACGCGCGCCGCGGCCGCGGCCGCGGCGAGCGCGGCGGGCAGGTCGGCGGGCTGCGGCTCGTCGTACAGGAGCAACAGCGGCTCCTCGCTCACCGTCAGCGTGACCGACGCGCCGTCGCCGGCGGGGGTGAGGGTTCGGCGGACGCCGTCGATGCGGATGACGTCCACGGACTTGACGCCGGGCAGCGGGAGCGCGACGTCGTGCGACCCACGGTCCGCCCATACGGTCTGCAGCGCGTTACCCTGGCCGTCACGGAACAGGTGTGTGCGGACGATCGATTTCTCGCCGGCCGCGGGGTCGGCGACGGGGTACTCGCGCTCGGCGACGAACTTTTTGTTGGCGACCGCGTTGATCACGTTGTAGTACGAGACGGCGTCGAGCTTGGGGCAGTAGCGGTTGAAGCGCGAGTCGAACAAATTGTGCGACTGGCCCGAGCTGCCCTCGTTCTTGCCCTCGGGGTCGGGGTAGAGGGTGCAGAACCAGGAGACGGACTTGCCGCCCTCAGCGAAGAAGCTGATCAGCTTGCGCGGCACCTCGGCGGCGACGACGTGCCGCGGGATGCCCTGGCTGTTCAGGCCAAGCTCCGTCGACCAGAGCGGCTTGACCACGTCGTACTTCTGCATCAGCGCCTTGTACTCGCGCATCGTCCGGCGGACGTCGGCGGCGCTCTCGTAGATGTGGAAGTCGAACGCGTCGCAATACCTGCCGTACCCCAGCTTGAAATACTCCTCGTTCGGCTCGACGGCGGTCGCGACGACGTACACGGTCGGGTCGGCCTGCTTGATCGCCTCGTACAGCGCCTTGTACGCGGCGACGTTGGCCTTGACCTTGTCGCCCGTGCCGTGCGGCTCGTTGCCGAGGTTGACGATCATCGGGCGGACGTGGCCGTACTTCTCGATGAGGTTCTTGACGCCCGTGCGGAGCGCCGCCTCATCGTACTCCTTGCTCCCCCGCTCGATCCCGGCGGCGGGCGTGCCGGTGACCCAGCCCATGCCGAGCTCTTTGACCAGGTCGATGCCGGGCGTGTTGGCCTCGTACGGCGGCTTGGATTTCCAGCCGCCCCACAGGCCGCAGATGCGGATGCCCAGGCGGTCGGTCAGGCGGATGTGCTCGGCCGAGCGGTTGTCCCAGCTCCGGCCGGTGAACGGGATTTCCTCGGGCTTGAACTTGCGCGTCACGGCCTCGGGCAGGACGGCGAGCGACGTGTGGTTCTTGAACGTCTCGCCGCCCGACAGCGATACCCACGCGTGCACCTCGTAGTACCGGCCGAGCTCCAGATTCGCGGCCGCCAGATCGATCTTCGCGAGATACGTCAGCGTCCCGCCCTTCTTCTCGGGTTGGCCGAGCTTCACGGACGCCGGCGCAACCTGCTCGGCGCCCCAATAGTCGCGCAGGACGTAGTGGAGCGTGGTGTCGGCGAGCGGCCGCTTCGCCTCGACGGTCACGTCGACCGTGCGAGGGCTGTCGGGGAACAGCAGGTTGCCGAGTTGGGCGGTGGCGAACAGGATCTTGGAGACGCGGTCGTCCTTGGGGCCGGCGGAGGCGAGATAGCGGGCAGACAGGTCGTCGACGCGGAATTGGCCGTGGGCCTTGTTGATCTGCACGTGGAACCGGGCGGCGGTCGCGCCGGCGGGCAGTTCGATCGTCTGCTTCACCTCCTGCCACGGGCGGACGCGGAACACGTCGGCGACCGTGAACCGCTCGAGCACTTTGCCGCCCGCGCCCAGCGCTTCAAGTGCGACCACGCCGTTGTACGAGCTGTCGTCCGACTTGAGGTCCGCGCGGGTCGCCGCCCCGATCTGCCAGCGCCCGGGCGACACCGGGAACGTCGGCCCGGTCGCGCTGATCGGCTTGTCGATGTCGTCCAGCGTCCGCGCCAGCAGGAGCGCGCCGGGGGCGGCCTTGTCGATTGTCACGTCGCCCGCGGTCGTCCAGCCATTGGGCAGCGACTCGGCGCTGAAGTTTTCGGAGTACGCGGCCGGGCGGGCGACGGACGTGACCGTCGCGTCGGCGCGGATGTCGGCGAGGTCGATCACTGGTTGCTTCTTCGCGGGGTCCGATCCGCCGGTGACCGACAAGACGAACCGCGTCGGCGGGCCGTGCCACTTGCCGTCCTTTGCCCCGCCCCAGTGCTCGCCGCCCGCGATCTCCGTCGGCTTGAAGATGACCTCGTTCCACTGCCCGTCGGCCTTGATCTTAATGCCCTTCTTCTGGTGCGTCTGGCCGGTCGAGTCGACGATCTGGACGCTGACGGAGCTCGCATTGCTGGTGCGTGCCTTGAACCGGACGGCCGAGACGTCGGTGGCGCCGATGGATTTGAGGTCCTTGATCGCCGCGACATACGCGCCCCCGCCGGTGAAGTCGCCGGAGAGGCGCAGGGCCGAGCCGCCCGGCGTCGGGCTCTCGTTGATGACCCCCAGCGACCCCTTGGCCCCCTTCACTTCCTGGCCCAGGGTCAGCGTCCAGTCGTGCTCGCCGGCGGCGATCTCGTCGAGGCGGATGACGGTGGAGGTGGTGACAGTCTGCTCCGGCGGCTGGCTGGTGAGCGTGACCTGGCCGAGCCAGATCTCGCGCTTCGGGTCCGTCGTCTTGCCGGCGATGATGTAAATGCCGGTCGCCGGGCCGTGCCAGTTGCCGTCTTTCTTCCCGCCCCAGGATTCGAAATGGGCGATCGTGGTGACCGCGTCCGACTTCCCGCGGTTCGCGTAAAACCGGCGGAGCGGGAGCGTGACCTGCTGCCAGCCGTCGACGCGCTCGGTGACGACGGCGAGTTGGTGGGCCTGGCCGCTGGAATCGGTCAGCCGGAGGGTGAACCGGTCGTGGCCGGGGTTGCGGAGCCAGAGGGTGATGTCGGTGACATCGACCTTGTCGAGCTTTCGCCCGACCTGCACGTAGCGACCGCCCTTGGCGAAGTCGCCCCTCAGTTTGAGCGCGGGTTTCCCGTCCCAACCGGTGAGCTCGACATCAAGGCCGCCGCCCGCGCCCCCGTCGAACTCGCGCCCGTTATCAAAGCCCCACCCGGCCTTCGGATCCGCGGGCGTGACGAGATCGACGGTCTCTTGAGCGCGGGCGCAGGTTGAGAAGGCCAGCAGCAGAGCCCACAGCAGGGGCGGCGCGTTTGTCGTCATGAACTGATCTCCGGGGCGATATCAGAGCCCCGCCCTGCCCCCCGCGTCAAAGCAGCATCTTAGCAACCCTTGGGACAGGTGATATCCGCTCATCCGCGTCGCGTTGACCCGGCGTAAGTTGAGCCCGCCACGCACGTTTAGCCGCCCGGATCGTCGGCGAAAAAAGATCGGCGTTTTTCGCTGCGCCAGAGGGGATTAGGAGACTTTTTCGAGAGATTCGCGGTGTGACCTCTCGACATCGTCGCCGGCCCGCGCTATACTACTTCAACGATCGCGGGGTAGAGCAGCCTGGTAGCTCGCAAGGCTCATAATCTTGAGGTCGGAGGTTCAAATCCTCCCCCCGCTACTGACGAAGGCCCGCCGGAAACGGCGGGCCTTTTCGTTTTGTCCTGCTCCGATTTCGACACGCCCCACGCCGGAGGCGGAGCGGAACGCGACGCCCCGGATCCCTCCGGAAGCCCTGCATGCGACTTGTCCTCCTCCTCGCCCTCCTGTTCGTCACGGGTTGCCGCTCCACGCCCACGGCGGAAGACCTCGCCGCCGAGGTGCGCAGCTTCTATGGCCCCGCCGGCGTGGCCGTGCTCTCGGCGCCCGACCGGGCCGAGACCTGGTCGATTTCCTCGTCGCGCTGGGACCGCCCTGCCGCGGCCGCCCCCGCCACCCGCCCGGCCGAGGTCGACCCCGCCGCCGCGCGCGAGCTGGCCGCTGCCCTCCTCGATGCCGGCAACTTCGACTTTTTTACTGCCAAGGGCTGCATCTTTCGGCCCGACGTCGGCTTCCGCTTTTATCGCGCCGGCCGGTCGGTCGAGGTGCGCTTCTGCTTCACCTGCGGCGACGTCTCCGTCAAATCGCCCGACGGCGGCGGACTGTTCGACTTCGGGCCCGGGGAGGCGCGCATCAAGTCGCTCGTCGACCGCGCCCGGGCGCGCTGAGGCGTCCGACGGTGCGTTCGCGTCTCAGATGAACCACCGCCACCACCCCGGCAGGCCGCGGATGATCTGCCACAGCACGCCGGTCACGAGCAGGATCAGGGCCGACCAGGCGCACGCGCTTGCCAGCATGAGGTACCCGTTCACGCCCGCGGGCACGCACAGGACGAACAGGACGAAGGCCAGCAGGATCAGGGCCCACGACGCGTAATACTCGGCTTCCCGGCTCATGCCACGAGGTACGGGGGCGGGTGGGGAATCTGGCCAGTGGCTCAGCATTCGGATGTTGAGCTACCGGGGCGTGCGGAGCGTATCAAACCGAAGAGGGCACGGCGCTCCGGACAATCCGGCGCGCCGTGCCCTCGGTTCGTTCCTCGAACTCGTCCCTTACTTCGCCGCCGCGTTCGCGCCGCCGCTCAGCGGCCGCAGCTTGATGTTCCTGAACGCAATCGACCCGTGGTCGCCCTGCAGGGCAATGAGGCCCTTGTCGCTCTTGGCGAACTTGGGCATCTTGCCGAACTTGCTCTCGGCGACGCGCTTGTTGAAGTCCGCCGAGCCGATTTGGTACTCGAAGTACTTCACGCCGTTAATGTAGTGCTCGCACTTGTCCTTCGAGACGACCAGCCGCACCGTGTTCCACTCGCCGAACGGCTTGGTCGCGTCCTGGGGCTTGCCGGTCTTCGCGTCGGTCTCGGGCTTGTACAGGCCGTAGAGCCAGCCGCAGAGCTGCGGGTCCTTGGCGTTGGCGTTGTCCTGGAGCTGGAACTCGGGGCCGGTCTGCCAGACCGCGCCGCCCTCTTCGGTGACGTTGAAGATGATCCCGCTGTTGCCGGCCTTGGTGATGTTGTAGTCGAGGGTCAGCTCGTAGTCCGCGTACGCCTCGGCGGTGCACAGGTCGCCGGCGTTCTTCGGGTTCACGCAGACGAGGTTCCCGTCCTTCACCTGCCAGCCGGGCTTGACGTCCTTCTTCTTGAAGTTGTTCCAGCCGGTGAGCGTCTTGCCGTCGAACAGCAGCTTCACGCCGGCGGCCTTCTCGGCGTCGGTCAGCTGGTTCTGGGCGGACGAATCCCCCGGCCACCCCGCGGGCGGCGGCTCGGCGTCGGCGGCGCGGGCCGGGCGCACGGCGGGAAGGGCGAGCGCGCCGGCCAGCAGGGCGGCGGCGGCGGCGAGCACGAATCGGCGGGTGGTCGGCATCGGTAAGACTCCTTCGGCGGGGATCACGAATTAAGCCGCTTCGGCGGCGACGGCGGGAATGATACCGATCCTCCCGGCGATTGTGGATGCCGAGGGGCGAAAGACCGCGCCGATCTCGCCACCGCGATCGAAGTGGTCTTACCCCCTCCCCTGCTCCGGGACTACAGCCCCGGTAACTTCTGCTTTACCGCGAGCACCTCCTCAAACAAATCACCCACCTTCTGCACGCGCTTCATCACCGCCCCGGCCTCGAACGTCAGCATCCCCTCGTCTTTCTTCTTCACCGCCCGTTCCACCTCCGCCCAGGTCACCGGCGTCGACACGGTGGGCCGGCCGCGCGCCCGCAGCGTGTAGGCGCACGCGGTCGTCTTGTGCGTGTCGTTCTGGCTCCAGTCGACGAACACGCGCCCGCCGCGCAGGTCCTTCCGCATGTTCGTCGTCACCCGCGCCGGGTCCCGCTTCTCCAGCAGTTGCGCGATCGCCCGGCTGAACGTCTTGGTCTGGTCGAACGTCACCGCCGTGTTCAGCGGGACGTAGAGGTGCAGCCCCTTCCCCCCGGACGTCTTGACGAAGCTCTCCAGCCCCAGCTTTCCGAGCATCTCCCGGAACTCGATCGCCACGCGCGCGCAGTCGATCACCGACACGCCCGGCCCCGGGTCGTGGTCGAACACCATCATCGTCGGCCGCTCCAGCCGCGGCGCCTTCGACAGCAGCGTGTGCAACTCGAGCGCCGCCAGGTTCGCCACCCATACCAGCGTCGCCGCCGAGTCCACCACGCAGAACGGGATCGTCCGGTTCGTCGTCTCGACCTCGGCCACCTTCACCCACTTGGGCCGGTGCGACGGGCACGCCTTCTCGTAGAAGAACGGCTGGTCGACCCCGTTCGGGTACCGCTTGAGCGTCACCGGCCGACCCTTCAGGTGCGGCAGCATCACCGGGGCGATCGCTTGGTAATAGCTCAGTACCTCTCCCTTCGTGAATCCGGCCTCCGGGTACAGCACCTTCGGCAGGTTCGTCACCGGCACGTCGTGCCGGCCGATGCGGAAGGCTGATGAGGTTGTTGATCTCGCGGTCGGCATGTACTCCCCGGGTGCCACGGCCACGCGCCCGGTTGCGCGGGACTATGGGAACTGTATTCGCGTGGCCGTGCCGTGGCTGCGCCCAAAGGACAGCCACGCGACCGTGGGGTCGGACCATACGTTGAGGCACGTGCCCCGCCCACGCCGGAGCCGGAGCCGGAGCCTTAGGCGACGGCCCGGGTGTCTCGGGAAACCGGTGTCATCCTACGCGCTCTTCCGCCGCCCGTGCCCCACCCCCGGATGCCGCCGCGCGCTCCCGCCCGCCGTCTCCTTCGCGTGCCGCCGCGCCCGCCCGTGCCCCGGTGGCCGTGCCGGCTTTTCGTCGTTCTCCCCCTTCGCCTTGCTCAGCGACGCCTCCAGCGCCGCCAGCAAATTCGTCACCCGCCCCTTCTTCTCCTGCGCCGCCGGCTGCGTCACGATCTCCTCGCCCTCCGCCTTCTTCTGGATCACCTCCATCACCGCCTCGCGGTACGTGTCCTTGTACTTCTCGGGCTTGAACTTCGTCGTCAGCGACTCGATCAGCTGGCTCGCCATCTTCAGCTCCCGATCATCGCTTTTGGCCTTGTGCGGCACATCCACCTCGCTCGCCGGCACCACCTCGTCGTTGAAGTGCATCGTCTCCAGCACCAGCGCCCCCTCGACCGGCCGCAGCGCGCACAAATGTTCCTTGTTCCGCATCACGAACCGCGCGATCCCCACCTTCTTGCTCTTCTCCATCGACTCCACCAGCAACCGATACGCCTTGGCACCCTGTTCCTGCGGCACGACGTAATACGGCCGGTCGAAGAACAACGGATCGATATCATCCAGCGCCACGAAGTCCTCGATCTCGATCGTCTTCGAGCGCTTGGGCGCCGCCGCCTCGAGTTCTTTGTCGCGCACGATCACGTACTGGCCCGGCGAGATTTCGAAGCCCTTCACCGTGTGCTCCGAGTGCACCTCTTTCCCATCGGCCGGGCACACCATCTTGCGCGTCAACCGCACGTGGTCCTGGTCGTGGAGCATGTGGAAGTGAAGCTCCTTCTCGCGCACCGCCACGTGCAGCTTCACCGGAATGTTCACCAACCCGAACGTGATCGAACCGGTCCATAGAGAGCGGGATGCCATTGGAAACTCCGGGTGCGGTCAGAAACATCGAACGTCGAAACTCGAATAACGAATCAAATCCGAAGGACAAACGTCGAATGACGAAGCACGTCCACGCCCGCACCTCTGCGTTTCGTCATTCGTCCTTGGTCATTCGTCATTGATTCGAGCTTCGGGTTTCGACATTCGTCATTGCGCTGCTTCTTCACGAATCACCTCTCTCGCCCCCTTGTCCATCCTCAGCCCCTTAAACGCCCCTTGCTGCACGATCCCCGCCGGCCGCCTTCGGTACTCGATCTGCGCTACCAGCTGGGGTACGACGAACAGGGCGCCGCCGCGCCGGGGGACCGGGTCCGCGAACGGACTACCGCCCGGCCGGTGCAGGCCCTTGAGCAGCCGGGTCAAACGCTGGTGGTCCGCGTCGCCGAACCCCGTCCCCACGCCTCCGGCAAAGCGCAGCAGGCCCCGTTCGTCGTACTGTCCGAGCAAAATGGATCCGATTCGGTCCGTCCGCGTCCCGCCCTCCGGCACCCACCCGCCGATCACGAACTCCTCCTCGCTGACGATCTTGATCTTGAGCCAGTCGCGCGACCGCGCGCCGGGCAGGTACGGGCTGTCGACGCGCTTGGCCATCACGCCCTCGAGCTTCTGTTTCCGCGCCGCCGCCAGGAGCTGCTTCCCCTTCCCGACGTGCGCCGGCGAAACGAGCCACGATGCGCCAGCCAGGCCCATCTTCTCGAGTCGATCGCGCCGCTCGCGCCAGGGCCAGTCGCACAACGACTGCCCCCCGTGGTGGAGCAAATCGAAGACGACCAGTGACACCGGCACCTCGCGCACCAGCCGGGCGATCGCCCGCGCGTCGCCGACGTGCATGCGCTTCTGCAACGCCGCGAAGCTCGGCCGCTCGTCGTCGCCCAGCGCGATGATCTCCGCGTCCAAAATCGCCGCCCGCCGGCCCAAGGCCTTTCCGATCCCGTGCAGCTCCGGGTACCGCCGGGTCACGTCGTTCAGGTTCCGCGTCAGGAACTGGACCGCCCGCCCGTCCCACCGCACCAGCGCCCGAATCCCGTCCCACTTGTACTCGAACGCCCAGTCCGACATCCGCGCCGGCAACCCCGCCGCGAGCGTCGCCAGCATCGGGGGAAACACCGGTGGGAGTACGTTCGGAGAAGTTGCAGTTCTCAAAGCATTCATCGCGATTGCCACCAACGGCGTGCTCACTTCAGTGATTGCACGGGATAGCGCACTGACCTGCGCGCGTACCCCGACCACCGGAGGTTCGAACCCGTCACGCGCCATCCGCGCGAGCGATCCAACCTCCCCATTTCCCCGCAGTGCGTCCTCGCTGTATTCGGGTGCGTCCGTGCCCGCAGACCCAGTACGCAACCAGCGCGCCCGCCCCTTGTGCGTTACGCGTGTGATCCCGGCCCATCCCGTCCCCCCGCGTCAAAACCCGGTATTCCCCATGTTTAGGCTTTCGGTCGCCGCTAACCGGCATTTTTCACACTGACGTCGACTGCTCACAATGCGAGAATGCGAGCCTCGCACGTTTCGTGCGCCGCTCACATGGACCGCTGGCCCTCCCAAAACGACCCCCCCGACCGGACAACTCGTCCGCCGCGCCCGCGCACCCCCTCCATCCCGCTGCCCGACGCCACCCCGGACGTACTCGACCCCGCCGACAACGACGCCCACACCTTCTCCCGAATCCGCACCTCCCTCATCAAAGCCCTGCGCACGTCGCCCCACTCCGTCGCCCCGATCTGCGATGCCCTGGAACTCCTCGAAACCCTCCAGCAGCGTGCGCAAACCCAGCCCACGACTCAGGACGACACCGCCCCGCGCCCCCGGCCCGCCCCTCAGCAGGAATACCTGATCCAGCAAACCCCCGACGGCCCCTACCTCACCGAACGCCGCCCCACCGGCAGCCAACCGTTCCGCTGCCCCCGCCAAACCTACGACACGATCGCCCGCCTCCTCGCAACCCACGGACCCCTCCACTTCGACGAGCTCCTCAACCGCCTCAACGAATCCATGCCCGATCGCCAGGCCGATTACCGCCTCCGCGTCTGCCTCCGCTTCTGGATCACCACCGGCCTCGCCCAGCGCATCAAGACCCGCTACCGTGCAGCCAATCCCGCCACCTTTGAATCCGCGGCGCGCGAGGCGTGGGACCACCTCGCCGATGACCCGGCGAACCCTTAAAGGCGAAAAACGAAAAGACGTAAAGCGGCCCGACTGGATCACGCGGGCCGCTCTACGTCTTTTTCGTCTTTTCGTTTTCCACCCCTCACCACCTCATCCCCTCCTCTCCCCATCCCTCACTTCAGCCCCTCGATCACCCGCCCCACCTCCCCCACCGCCCGGCGCCACCGGTCCGACGTCTCGGCGGCTTCGTACGTCAGAATATCGTTCAACCCCACGAAATCGCGGTTCTCCAGCGCCACCTTGATCGACCGCAACTGCCCGGCGAACTCCCCGACCATCTCCGACAGCGGCCGGCCGTCCACGATCACGTCCTGCAAGTCCAGCCGCACCAGCTGCGCCGTCTTGAGCACCGACTCCTGCGCGTGCTGCCACGTCGTGAAGCACCCGCTCAGCTTCTCCATCGCCTTCTGATTCTGGCTCTTGAGGATCAGCTCCGACGCCTCGGCCCGCAGCCGGTCCGCCTCGGCGAGTTGCGCTTCCACTTCCTTCAAGACGTTGCCGGCGAGCTGACGCGGGTCGGCGGTTTCGACGAACAGCGTGTGATCGCGCAGCGGCGTCCGCCGCAGGTCGCCCATCTCCGCCAAATCCGGCTCGCGCCCGTCGATCAGCACGTGCACGACGAGGCGGTTGTCCTTCTGCAGGTGTGCCAGCACCTGCCCCACCGTCTCGAACCCCATCTCCTGCACGGGCATCGACTGGTGATCAACGGTGACGGAATTCGACATAGGGGCATCTCCGGAAAAGCGTGGCAATGACGCGTATCGGCCGGCGGCGCCTGTCGGCGTGAGAAAAGTCCGATAAAATCTAATCGCCGCCCACCAGTTTCTCGGGTGGCATGACGCCGGCATCTACGCATTCCTCTCTGCGCCCCCTCCGCGTCCTCTGCGTCTCTGCGGTGAGCATTTCGGAACCCCAAAAGGCCCCATGACCGACTCCGACCGCTTCCAATCCCTCCTCGCCGCCCGCTACCCGTGCGTCGCCGTCACCACCGCCGAGGAGCACGACGGCGTCGAGCTCGCGATCCACGCCGCCGTCGAGGCCGGCCTGCCCGTCTGGCTTTGGTCCCAGTCCAAGGGCGTCCGGGACGGCCTGTTGCGCGACGCCCCACCCGTCCCCGACACCGAGCACCCCGCGGCCGCCCTGTATCACCTCGAATCCGCGGAGGCCGGGCGCCGTTCCCTATTCGTCGCCCTCGACCTCTGCCCCCACTTGTCGCGGGACGAGCGCGTCCTCCGCCAGTGGCGCGACCTCGTCGCCCGGTGCGCCCGTGACGGCTCGACCCTCCTGATGATCGACTGCCACGCCGACCGACCCGACGTCGTCCGCCAGACCGCCGCCGTCTTCGAGCTTTCGCTCCCGGACGAGGCCGAGCTCGAGCAGATCCTCAAGTCGACCCTACGGGACCGCAACGACGAGCGCCCCGTGCAGGTGGTGCTGGGCCGCCGCGACGTCGAGACCATCCTCCGCAACCTCAAGGGCCTCACGCGCCGCCAGGCCGCGCAATTGATCGTCGATGCGGTGTGCGACGACAACCGCCTCGACGTCCAGGACGTCAACCACATCCTTGCCGGCAAGCGCCGCCTCCTCCAATCCTCCGGCCTCCTCGAGTACGTCGAGTCCCCCGTCGACCTCGCCGAGATCGGCGGCCTCGAACGCCTCAAGCTCTGGCTCGACCGGCGCAAGGGCGCCATGACCAAAGAGGCCGCCGCCTTCGGCATCGACCCGCCCCGCGGCGTCCTCATGCTCGGCGTGCAGGGCGCCGGCAAGTCCCTCGCCGCCAAGGCCGTCGCCACCGCCTGGCGCGTCCCCCTCATGCGCATGGACGTCGGCGCGCTCTACGACCGCTACGTCGGCGAATCCGAGCGCCGCCTCCGCGACACCCTCCGCCAGGCCGAGTCGATGGCCCCCATCGTCCTCTGGATCGATGAGATCGAAAAGGCGTTCGCCTCCGCCGCGAGCAGAAGCACCGACGGCGGCCTGAGTCAGCGCATGTTCGGCACCCTCCTCACCTGGATGCAGGAGCGCGGCACCCGAACGCCCCCGTTTAGCCGCGACCCGAAGGACGAGCTTCAAGCGAGTCCGCAGGGGAGCGCGCCCGCCCCGGGCGTGTTCGTGATCGCCACCGCCAACGACATCGAGGCCCTCCCCCCCGAGCTCCTCCGCAAGGGCCGCTTCGACGAGATCTTCTTCGTCGACCTCCCCACCCTCGACGCCCGCGCCCAGATCCTCACCATCCACCTCAAGCGCCGCAACCGCGACCCGAAACAGTTCGACCTCGCCACCCTCGCCCAGGCTTCGGACGGCTTCAGCGGCGCCGAGATCGAACAGGCGATCGTGTCGGCGCTGCACGAGGCGTTCGCGACCAAGACCGAGCTGACGACCCAAATCATTTTGGACGTGTTGGCGAAGAGCCCGCCGATCTCGGTGACGATGCGGGAGCGGATCGATGGGTTGCGGGCGTGGGCGCGGGGGCGGTGCGTGCCGGCGGATTAAGACCCGGGTGCCATGCTCAGACCCGCCGCGAATTGTGCTGACTCGCGCGATG
>DATHXE010000679.1:0-13229 GCA_035459845.1 Tepidisphaeraceae bacterium
GGTGGGGTGGGGCATGGGGTAACCTTGGTCCCGCGGGACACGCGTCTCGCGCGCGGGGCGAGCCCGGGCGCACGAGCGACCCGGCATGCGAGCGACGACGGGCGCTCTGGAATGTACCGCGCCCGGTCGCCGGATTCGGGAAATCTCCTGACGATTTCACGACACGTTCGGACCACCGGTGGTGACCGCCCGTTCCGTCGACCGTTCCGGGTGGGGCTACGCGGCTACTGAAGGTTGGGCATGCGCGTCTCTCCCCTTGCTACGCAACCCACGGAACGAGTTCCGTGGGCTTTGACGAGCGCTCATTGGTCGTTCAGACTACCGACTCCCAATCTGGCGTAATCCTTTGTCCGTCAGTACACTGGGCGCGCGGCCCGGGACGCGGCTCGGCGGAGCGCGGCGGGCCTTTGTCGGGGGGAGTCGAAGACGAGACACCTTGCGCGAGGTTCGATGATGCCAGTTCACCTGATGCCGCTCGCGGTGGTCGAGGGCGGCGGATACCTGAGCACGGTCAAGATGATCGTGGCGGTCGTGATCCTGCTGGTGTGGATGCGGATCCTGACGTGGGTGGACAAGGACGCGGAGGCCGCGTACCTGAAGCGCGAGCCGATCAGCGGGGGGTTCATCGCGGGGGCGATTCTCGCGTACGCCCTGTTCTTCATCCTGCCCAACTTCTGGATCTGCCTGGGCGTGCTGCTGCTGGTGTTCGCCGGGGAGATTGGGACGTACCTGCACATTCGCAAGAAGAAGGTCGGGCTGGACGACGTCAAGCGCGACCTGATCAACTTCTTCAAGGGCAAGAAGAAGGACAACAAGCCTGTGACGGTGGAGGAGGGGCAGGTCGCGCTGATCGCCAAGGGCGGGGCGGTGATGACGCCGCCCGCGCCGGAGGACCCGGACGCGGCCGGGTATACGGGCGTGCAGACGGTGCTGGGGGACGCGCTGGTGCGCGGGGCGGAGCGGATCGACATGGCGCCGGCGGACGGGCAGGCGCTGGTGAAGTACACGGTGGACGGCGTCGCCTATAACGGCAGCACGATGGCGATCGACGCGTCGCAGGCGGCGGTCATGTACATCAAGCAGATCGCCGGGCTCGACCTCAACGAGCGCCGCAAGCCGCAGAAGGGGAAGATGAAGGTCGTGGTCGGCAAGACGAAGCACGAGCTGGAGCTGCAGACCGCGGGGAACGCGGCGGGCGAGTTTTTGCGGGTCATGGTCGACCCGAAAAAGCGGCACTCGTTCGGGCTGGACGACCTGGGGCTGACCGAGGACCAACTGGCCAAGTTCCGCGAGCTGATGACGGAGCCGCAGGGGATCATCCTGCTGTCGGCCCCCAAGGGCCAGGGGCTGACGAGCGCGAGCTACGGCATCCTGCGCGGGCACGACGCGTTCATGACGCACATCCACACGGTCGAGCGCGCCCCGGACGAGGACATCGAGGGCATCACGCAGAACGCGATCCCGGCGAACGCATCCGGCGAGGAGGAGAGCAAGCAGGTCGACTGGATCATCAGCCAGGAGCCCGACATCCTGATGCTCACGTCGATCGAGAGCCCGAAGACGGCCCAGGCGCTGGTGAGCTTCGCCAACAACGGGAAGAAGGCGTACGTCGGCCTGCGGGCGGCGACCACCTTCCAGGCGCTGGACATGTGGCGGAAGCTGGTCGGCGACGACCGGCTGGCCGTGCAGAGCCTCAAAATGGTGATCAACGGGCGGGTGATGCGGCGGCTGTGCAACGCGTGCAAGGTCGGGTACACGCCGGACCCGGACACGGTGCGCAAGTTGAACCTCGACCCGGCGCGAGTGTCGACGCTGTACCAGGCGCGGACGACGCCGATGAAGGACGACAAGGGCAACCCGATCCCGTGCGAGTTCTGCAAGGAACTGCGGTACAAGGGGCGGTTCGGCGTGTTCGAGATGCTGACGGTCGACGACGACGTGCGGCAGGTCGTGACGTCGGGTGGGAGCGTGAACCAGCTCAAGGCGATCTTCCGCAAGCAGCGCGGGCGCTTCCTGCAGGAGATGGCGCTGATGCAGGTGTCGGAAGGGGAGACGAGTGTGCAGGAGATGCTTCGGGTGCTGCGCGAGGATTCGGCGGCAGGTGCCGGTCCCGCCGCACCGTCTCGGGGAACGGGCGGCGAGGGTGGACCTGGAGCCGGCGTCGCCAAACCCGCGCGCCCGTCGTCCGGTGGCGTGGGGTCGTCCGGGGCCAAACCTGCGGCGCGCCCGTCGAGTGGTTCGGGCGGACGGGCCGCGCCGGGACAGGCGCCCGGTGGCGCGGCGGGGGGAAGCCGGCAGCGTCCGCCGCAGTAGGCGAATGCCGTCCCCCGGCGTGGCGGCTCGGTCACTGAAGTGACCAAGCCTCGCTTGCTCGGTCGTTCGCGACCGCTCTGAAGGTCTTCAGGTCACAGGTCCACTTCGGTAAACCGCCATGACCCTTTCGATCGTCTTCATCGTCCTGCTCCTGCTGATCGGCTACTGGCACCTGATGCAGGGGATGTTCAGCGGCTTGATCTCGGCCGTGCTCGCGATCGTCGCGGGGGCGGCGGCGTTCGCGTACTTCGAGCCGCTGGCCAACGTGCTTGCGGGCGGGAAGTTCAACGACATGGCGCACGGCGTCTGCCTGCTGTCGCTGTTCGCCGGCGTGTACCTGCTCCTGCGGTCGATCTTCGACTCGCTGGTCCCGGGGAACATCCGGGTCAACTCGACGTTCGACAAGGTCGGGGGGGCGGTCTTCGGACTGGTCGTGGGCATGGTCGGGCTGGGGATCGCGGCACTGTCGATGCAGTTCATGCCGTTCGGGCCGTCGGTCGGGGGGTACAGCCGGTACGCGCTGCTCGACCCGCGGCCGGTGCGCGTGATCACCGAGAGCAGCTCGGGCAGTAGCCGGCAGGTCGACCGCAAGGTCAATGACGAGCTGAAGGCCGAGCGGCTGGAGACGGGCGAGACGAGTGGCATGCTGATCCCGTTCGACGACTTCGTCGTCGCGCTGTTCGGGCACCTGAGCGACGGGGGGTCGCTGGCGTCGGACAAGCCGCTGAAGTCGATCCACCCCGACCTGATCCAGGAGCTGTTCGCGCAGCGGATCGGGATCGAGCCGGGGGCCAAGCATACGGCGACGAACAAGAAGACCCCGCAGGTGGCGCTGGCCGACCTGTACGTGGTCGACGCGGCGGGGCTGAAGGGCAACCCGCGCACGCCGGGCGGGAAGTTCGCGGTGGTGCCGAGCGAGCTGAAGTCGATCCGGGAGAAGGAACACGAGAAGCCGATGGCGCCGATGGCGCCGGACGAGAATTCGGCGTTCGTGATCGCGGGGATCACGTTTCACGTGGACGCGGCGGACGAGCTCGACGGGGCGGAGCGGCTGGTGCGCGTCGGCGCATCCGGCGTGCGGCTGGTCGCCAAGGGGGCCGACGGGCAGTGGCGGAACCATTACCCGATCGGGACGCTGGAGGACGGGAAGATCTGGGCGAACCGGCCGGACGATTTCCTGCTGATCAATGCCGCGAGTGCGGACGCGGGCGTGCGGTTCGTGTTCGAGGTGGACAAGACGGTGGCGCCGATCAGCGGGACGCGCGGCGCGACGCCCGCGGGGCAGGCGCCGGCGCGGCCGACCGTGGCGTTCGAGGAGGGTTCGTTCCTCGAAGTGAAGCGGATGGTGAAGTTCGACCTGGCGGAGGCCGAGGCGCGGCCCGGGGTGCCGGCTGACAACCCGAAGTTCTGGCCGGTGCGCAAGGTGGAGTTGAAGAAGCCGCGGAAGGCGCCGGTCGAGGGCGAGAATCCCCCGCCGGTGACGACGAATAACCCGCCGCCGGTGACGCCCGATACCCCGACGCCCCCGCCGGTGACGCCGGACACGCCGACGCCGCCTCCGCCGGTGGCGATGGAGAACGGGTGGAACGAGTCGCCGTTCGTGGACAAGCCGGTGCTGGTGACGCCGGCGGCAGTGTTGCCGGTGGCGATCAACATCGGCGAGGACAAGGCGGACGCGGAGGGAGTCGTGACGGCGGCCGGGACCGAGGCGGACGTAAAGGGGCGGAAGTTCACGAAGCTGATCAGCCCGCCCGGGGGCCCGGAAACGTCGCCCGCCGAGTTGTCCAAGGCGCCGTCGGTGAAGGAGCTGGCGGCGCCGGCGGGCCAGCAGATCGTGCAGGTCAAACTGACGCCCAAGGCGCCGGGCGATTGGGGCTGGACGGACCGGCTGGGCGAGTTCGCCGTCGTGGACAGTACGGGTGCGCCGCACAAGCCGCGCGGGGCGTTCGTGGTCGGGAAGACGGCGGGCGGCGACCGGGTCTTGGCCCGGTACGACCCGAACACGGAGCTCGGAAAGGTCTCCAAGGTCGAGGGCGGCACGACGAACGACGTGCGGCTGTTCTTCGTGATCCCGGCGGGCGCCAAGGCGGTCGAGCTGCGGTTCCAGGATAAGCCGGGCGGGCCGAAGCTGTAGGTCGGGTCTCGCGCCCTCGTCTACTGTGGACGGTTAAGCAAAGCGCGTCTGACCGCGGGCAGAACCCACGGAACAAGTTCCGCGGGCTTTCGGGCGCGTTTTCTCTATCCGTGCGGGGTTTCTGGCGCGATCAGTGGGTTGGGACGGGCACGATGTTCCCACCTTGCACGGCGGGTCCGCGACGGGCGCCGGGCGCCTGGGGCAGTTCGAGGGTTTGGCCGGCGCGTTTGACGGTCAGGCTCTGCTTGCGGCCCCGCGCTTCGAAGACCTGGAGGATGGCCATGTCGGGGTCGCCCATGGCGGTCGCGTCGAACGTGTTGCCGCCGACGGCG
This sequence comes from Tepidisphaeraceae bacterium, assembly GCA_035459845.1. Taxonomy (GTDB): domain Bacteria; phylum Planctomycetota; class Phycisphaerae; order Tepidisphaerales; family Tepidisphaeraceae; genus DASPKW01. The sequence continues at coordinate 4,780 of DATHXE010000679.1, forward strand.
ACGATCTGGTCGCCGGGTTGGAGGCCGAAGTGGTCGGCAAGGCCGCCTCCGGCCGGGGCTTTGTCGACCATGAGCGACTTGAACTTGCCGTTGGGCGGGTAGGCCGACAGCGAGCCCTGGACCTCGGTGAGGAACTCGCGGTTGAGGGTGCCGACGCCCTTTTCTTCGAGGTCCTTCTTTGCCTGCATGCCGGTCTTGATGCCGTCGGCCTGCTGGTTCATGAGCAGGGCGATGATGCCGATGGTGACGAGGATGCCGACGAGGCTGAAGGCCATGCGCATGGTGGGGCTCCGGGTTCGCGTGTCGGCGAATTATACGTCGGGTCTGTCGCTAAGCCGCAAGCGGCGGGGCGCGGTCAGGGTTCGGAGGAGGAGATGAGTTGACCGTTCCCGTTGGTGTCGAGGTCCTGTTCGAACTTGTAGTACTGCTCGCGACTTCGGAAGGCGACGCGGAGGGTGATGTCGACGGTGGAGAGGTCGCCGATGCGTTCGAACTTGGATTCGCTGACGTGCATGGTCTCGTACGCCTTGATCATGCGGACGGTCTCGCCGATGACGCCGGGGTGCCAGGCGCGGCGGACGGTGATGACGCGGTAGCGGACCCGCGGGAGCGCCTTCTCCAAACCGTTAAGGGACCAGAGGGCGATGACGACGAGGGCGGCGGAGATCACGCTGACCGAGTAGAGGCCGAGGCCGCAGGCGAGGCCGATGGCGGCCATGCACCAGAGGCCGGCGGCAGTGGTGAGGCCGCGGACCTGGCCGTCGGCCTTGACGATGACGCCCGCGCCGAGGAAGCCGACGCCGCCCATGACGCCGTAGGCGACGCGGGCGGGGTCGACGTTGAGGTTGAACCCGGCGTGGGTGGGCCAGGGGGTGTAGGCGAACGAGACGGACGTGACCATGACGATCGCGCTGCCGAGGCAGACGAGGAGGTTGGTGCGGAAGCCGGCCTGGCGGCCGCGGACCTCGCGCTCGAGTCCGACGAGGCCGCCGAGCAGGACGGCGAGCACGAGGCGGAGGACGATCTCGCCGGGGATGCCGAGCCCGTTGGCCCAGTCGCGGACGGCGTTGTCGATCGCGTGGAGGGAGAGGGCGAGGGGAACGTCCATCGGCGCATCTTAGCGCGGACCGAACGAATCGGGAATGCGTCGGTCGAGTACCGCGCAACCCACGGAACAAGTTCCGTGGGCTTTCGGGCGCGCCTTCGCGAGTCTGTCGTCACCTCGCGGGCATGGTCTTGATCCACTCTTCCACGACGCGCACTCCGACGGGGTCGGCGTGGTACGTGGCGAGGGGGGGCATCTGGCCGGTGCCGCGGATCTGCATGCGCTTGAGGAGGACGGATGCGTCGGGCTTGCCGGGGGCGACGAACATCGCGTCCTTAATGCCGAGCGAGTTGGCGGGCGGGACGGACTCGAGCAGGCGGGTCTTGGCGATGTCGCTTGTGAAGGCGAGGTCGATCGAGGCGTTTCCGCCGCCGGCGTCGATGTGGCAGATCGCGCAATTGGCGTGGAGGTACGACCGGGCGCGGGCGGCGACGTCGGCGGTGGTGTCGGCGGGGTCGGGCATGCGGGTGAGCGCGGCGGGGGGCCTGGTCAGGAGCGAGGCCTTCTCGGCGGGGCGCTGGGGGGCGAGCTTGTCGGTCATGGCGGCGGCGACCCAGTCGTTGACCTTCTTCGGGTCGACGCCGCGCTCGGCGGCGTCGCGGCGGAGCGCTTTCTTCGTGTGGTCCTGCGCGTCGACGCGGAGCACGCCCAAGTGTTCGAGCGTGCGGAGCTGGTTGTCGGTGACGCCGGAGGGGTACGTGTGGTCGCGGTTCATCTGGAGCTCGGAGAGGCCCAGGGCCCAGTTGGCGGCGCGGCTGTGGCAGACCATGCACTCGGCGCGGCTGGGGTAGTGCCACTGCTGTTGGCGGACGCCGCCGGGCGCGGCGGGGTCCTTGATCGCGTAGGTGCGGTCGACGCCGGACGCGGGGGCGAGCTCGGCGTCGGTCTGGTCGTCGTTCCAGACGTAGGTGTAGCCGTCCCAGTTGTTCATCTGCTTGAGCATGACCCGCGTCTCAAGCCGGCGGCGGCTCTTCGGGTTGCCGGCCTCCGTGTCGATCGCGAACGTCTTGACGAGGGCGGCGCCGTTGGGGAATTCCCACCCGTTCCGGTCGCGGTAGTCGATCGTGGCGCCCTCGGGCAGCGCGATGAAGCGGTCCTTGGCGGCGCCGTCGCTCCAGAGCGGTGAGTTGACGTCGTAGGGGATCAGGGCGGGGTCGGGGGTGTGTTTGGCGGTGTCGGCGAACAGGCCGGTCTGGCTCAACTTCTGGGGGAAGGGCGGCGTAGGCTGGTCGGTGGGCCGGGGGATCAGGCGGAGGACGCCGCCGGCGTCGTCGCAGATGAAGATGTCGCCGTGGCGGTCGGCGGCGAAGTGGTTGATCTGGGCGGTCGTCTTGGCGATCTCCTTGTAGAACGTGACCTTTTCGGTCTTGTTGTCCCACTTGACGGCCCAGATCCGGCCGGTGGAGAAATCGCCGTAGATGTAGCAGCCGGCGAGGTCGGGGTACTTCTTGCCGTGGTAGACGATGCCGCCGGTGAGGGAGCGGGCCTCGCTGTGGTGGTGTTCGACGGCGGGCTTGCCGAGGGGCGTATCGAGAAGCCGGCGGTGCGCGTGGAAGGGGTGGCTGCCCTCGTAGACGGGCCAGCCGTAGTTCGTGCCGCGCTTGACGACGTAGACGGGCTCCCAGAGGTCCTGGCCGTTCTGGCCGACCCAGAGGTCGCCGGACACTTTGTCGAACGCGAGCCGCCAGGGGTTGCGGAAGCCGTGGGCCCAGATTTCGGGGCGGGCGCCGATGCGGGTGACGAAGGGGTTGTCTTTCGGGACGGCGTAATTCTTGCCGGGGGCGGGGTGGTCGACGTCGATGCGGATGACGGCGGCCCACATGCCGGACAGGTCCTGGCCGCGGTCGGCGGTGTCGGAGTCGGACGACGTGTCGCCGGTAGTGAAGTAGAGCATGCCGTCGGGGCCGAACTCGATGCCGCCGCCGTTGTGGCCGTTGGATTCGAAGGGCTCGATGACGTCGATGCGCGATTTCGGGTCGAGCTTGCCGGTGCGGAAGTCCATCGTGTACCGGCGGACGTAGTTGAACTTCTTCGGGGCTTCGAGCGGGCCATTCGAGTGGACGTAGACGTAGCCGTTCCTGAGGTAGTCGGGGTGGAGGCACATGCCGTAGGCGAGCTCGTCAGGGCCGTCGAAGATCTCGATCGCTTCCGTGGCGGCGCGGTCGTTCTTGACGCGGAGGAGCTTGGCGGGCCCGGCCCAGCGACCCAGGTGCTGGAGGATCAGGAGGTCGCCGCTGGCGGGGTCTTCGAGGACGTGCAGGGGCTGCTTGATCTTGAGTGACGTGAACGCCGGTTCGACGGTGTAAGGCGGCGGCGGGTCGGGAAAGCCGACCAGTTTAGAGTGCGTCCACTGCGGGCGGGTCTCGATGCCGTACGGGCGCTCGGCGCGGTCGGCGGACTTGGCGAACGTGATCTTTCCGTACTCCTGGTGGCGGTGGAAGCCCGGCTTGGTCAGCCGCGCCGTCGTGGAGATGTCCGATTTCTTCGCGTCGTGATAATCGACGCGGCAGAGCGCGAAGCCCCACGCCTCGCCCGGCGCGGGCCGGCCACCGGCGACGGCGAAATCGACCCAGCGGAGTCGGCCCTCGACGGTCCAGCCCTTGGCGGAGTTGTCGAACTTGTTGATCTCGCCGCGGGCCTTGACCTTGGTCTCGAACTTGAACGGGTACTTGTTGCGGAACTCGACCCACCCGCCCTTGGCCCGGTCGGGGATGAACAGGTCGAAGTTGGTGTTGAGCGGGTTGACCTCGAACTCGAAGTAGCCGGGCTTGTCGGCGGCGGGCTTGAAGAAGAGCTCGAACGCGTCGTTTTCCCAGACCGTGCCGTTGTGTTCCGTGACGGTCGCGTAGAGGTTGTTGTCCTCCATCTCGGCGCAGAAGTAGAGGTACTCGCGGTCCCAGAGGAGGCGGGCGCGGGTGGCGTGTTTGGGCTTGACGCCCTCGCCCTTCCAGTGCTGGGTGAACGAGTCGATGACGGCGGCGCGCTTCCAGGCGTCGTCACTCGCGTCGCCGTCAATCTTGGGCGGGGTCTCGGTGAACTGGCAGACGTAGTCGGCCGGGGTTTCGGGCATCACGGCGCCCGATATCGGCGGCGGGGGGACGTGGGGCGGGTTGGGGACGGCCGGGGGGTTGCAGGCGGTGATCGCGGCGATCAGGCCGGCGCAGGCGAGGAGGGTGCAGAGGGGGAAGGCGTATCGCGTCATCGTCGAGCGTTCCTGAGACGTGACCCCTTGCCGATTCTACCATTGGACGATCGAGTCGTTCGCGAGTCGATTGCCCCAGGTGATGCCCGTGGGAGCGGATACGTAGGGTGGGCTCTGCCCACCGTTTTGCGCAGACGTGTGGTCGATCACGTTCGTCCGAGAGCCGAGCGGGTCGCGCGAGCGGTGGGCGAAGCCCACCCTACGAGACCCGCATGGCCGCGCGTCCGACACGTCACCCCTTGATCCGCACGACCGCCTCGACCTCCACGCTCGTGTTCCGTGGCAGCGCTGCCATCCCCACCGCCGAGCGGGCGTGCCAGCCGGCTTCGCCCAGGACGTCGAGGAAGAGTTGGCTGGCGCCGTTGATGACGAGGTGCTGGGAGTCGAAGTCGGGGGCGGAGTTGACCATGCCGAAGACCTTGAGCATGCGGTCGACGCGGTCCAGCGAGCCGAGGGCCTGGCGGAGGAGGCGGAGGACGTTGACGGCGCAGAGGGCGGCGGCCTTGGCGGCGTCGGCGATGGAGACGTCCGTCGGGACCTTGCCGGCGCTGGTGAGGACCTGGGCGTCGTCGAAGGGGAGGCAGCCGGAGACGTAGGCGGTCGTGCCGTCGATCACGACGGGCTGGTAGATCGCGCCGGGCTTCATGTGGCACTCGGGGGAGTAGCCTAGGGATTGGAGCTTTTCTTCGCGGGTGGGCATGGGGCGGGTCTCCTTCGAAGGCGGAGGATACCCGCGCGCGTCAAGTTGGACGAGATAGCAGCAGGTCAACGACCTGCTGATGCGCATCGGGCGCAGCGATCTGCCGTGCAATTCTCCGTGCCGCGCCGGCGCGCTCCCCTGCGGGCTCGCTCGAAGCTCGCCCTTCGGGTCGCGGCTAAACGGGGCGTCCCCCGCGCCTCGCGTCCGCGCGCACATCACCCCGTCGTGATCCGCCGGTAGATCTCGCCCTCGTTCATCGTCGCGCGCTCGGGGCGGCCCTTGTGGAAGTAGACGAGCTTTTCGTGGTTGACGCCCATGAGGTGGAGGATCGTGGCGTGGAGGTCGTGGACGTGCATGCGCTGGTCGACGGCGCGGAGGCCAAGCTCGTCGGTCGAGCCGATGGTCTGGCCGCCCTTCACGCCGCCGCCGGCGAACCACATGGTGAACCCGGTCGGGTTGTGGTCGCGGCCGTTGCCCTTTTCGCTCATGGGTGTGCGGCCGAACTCGCCGCCCCAGACGACCAGCGTGCTGTCGAGCAGGCCGCGGCTCTTGAGGTCCTTGATCAGGCCGGCGACGGGCTTGTCCATCTGGGCGCACAGCTCGGTGTGGTTCTTCTCGATGTTGGAGTGGGCGTCCCACTTGCTGCCGGCGCCGTGGTAGATCTGCACGAAGCGGACGCCGCTCTCGACCATGCGGCGCGCCTGGAGGCACATGCGGCCGACCGTCTCGGTCTGCTTGTTGTCCATGCCATACAGGGCCTTGGTCGCCTCGGTCTCCTTGGCGAGGTCGATGACCTCGGGGGCCTCGGCCTGCATGCGGAAGGCGAGCTCGTACGACTTGATGCGGGCGTCGAGTTCGGTCTGCTCGGGGCGGCCGGCGAGGTGCTGCTTGTTGAGCGACGCGAGCAGGTCGAGCTTGGCCTTCTGCCTCGCCTCGCCGACGCTGGCGGGCGTGTTGAGGTTGGCGATCGCGGAGGCGCCGCCCTGGAGCTTGGTGCCTTGATAGACGGCGGGGAGGAAGCCGCCGCCCCAGTTGCGCGGGCCGTTGACGACCTGGCTGGTCGTGTCGGTCAGGACGCAGAACGCGGGCATGTTCTGGTTTTCGGTGCCCAGGCCGTAGGTCGTCCAGGCGCCGAGACTGGGGCGGCCGGCGAGGATACTGCCGGTGTTCATCTGGCAGACGCCGCCGGAGTGGTTGATGCCATCCTGGACGCAGGAGCGGATGACGGCGATGTCGTCGGCGATCGTGTGGTGGTGGGGGATCCAGTCGCTCATCCAGAGGCCGCTCTTACCGGCCTGGGTCCACTGGCGCTTGGAGGCGAGCAGGGGACTGCGCGATTCGCCCATGGCGGTGATCAGGGTGCCGAAGGAGTCGGGCAGGGGCTTGCCCGAAAGTTCGTTGAGCAACGGCTTGGGGTCGAAGAGGTCGATGTGGCTGGGGCCGCCTTCGAGGAAGATGAAGATGACGGACTTGGCGGTGGCGGGGTAGTGGCCCTGGCGGGCGGCGAGGGGGTTGAGGGCACTGCCGGGCTGGGTGCCCTTCATGCCGGCGATCTCGTTGGCGTCGCCGCGCGCGGTGGCGGAGTCGGCGAGCAGGTACGACGCGGCTAGCGCGCCAAACCCGGCCCCGGACTTGGCGAGGAAGTCGCGCCGGGAGGTCGGGGTCGCGTGGTGCGGCAGGCCGGGGATGGAGGTCTTGTTGTTCATCTTGGTGTTTTTCACCGTATCGCGGGCGTCCCGCCCGCGTGTCAGCTTAAGTCAACTTCATGCAAGTTCGTCGCGTTCGGTAAACGCGGGCGAGACGCCCGCGATACGCTAATCCACGTACAAGAAGCCGTTCGAGTTCAGCAGCACGTGGCAGAAGTCGACGAGCGTTCGGTCGGCCTTCACGGACGGCGTGTGCGCGTGCTTGTCGTCACCGCCAGCCTTCGCCGGCTTCTTCGTCGACGCAACGTACGCCGCCGCGCCGGCCGCCAGCTTGTTCTTCGCCATATCCTTCTGCACGCCCACCAGGTCCTTGAAAATGCCCGGCGTGTCCTCGAACTGCCAGTGCCCGACGACGGCGCCGTCCTTCGGCTTGCCGTCGTTGAACAGCAGTTCGTTCTTCGTCAGCGCCGCCTTCGACACCCGCACCTCGTCGATCAGCCCGTCCCACCCGTGGGCCGTCCCGTCGCCTCGGCCGCCGACCATGAACGGCGCCTTTCCACCGTTGATCGGCCCGGTGAACTTGTGCGCCACGCTCACGCTCTTAAGCGTCGCGTCCATGTCCGAAATGTCCTTCACGTAAAACGTGATGCCCTTGTCGCTCGTGTCCTTGAGCTTCACCGACACCGCCACGTAGTACGTCTTGTGCAAATCGAGCTTGAAGTCGGACGGGACGACCTCATTGCCGCCCTTCGGGTCGCCCGACATCTGCAAAATCAGGTTCTGCGGCTCGAACCGGCTCTTCGTGCTCGTCACGCCCAGCGACCAACCCGGGTTGCCGTTCTTCCCGTCCCAGTGTGCCGCGATCACGCGCACGTTGGCATTCTCGTACAGCGAGTCGAGCAGCACGTACGCTTCGATCGTGAAGTCTTCGGTCGGCATCTGGCCTGGGCTGGCGAGCTTGAGCATGTCGTCGGGTCGGGCGTCGCGGACGTACACGGCCTGCGTGCCCATGTGGGGCATCGTCTTGACGACCGGCTTGTCGTCGCTGGTCAGCACGTCTTCGGGGTTGGCCATCGACGGCGCGACCGGCTTGGCGGCGTCGCCACCGGTGGCGACGGATTCGATCGCCGAGCGCTTGCCGAGGAAGTCGACGGACGCCTTGAGCTCCGCGTCGGTCGGCGGGCGGCTATAGGCGAGTGCGAACGCGGTCTTGACCGTTTCGCCCGCGTCCTTGAGCTTCATGCCGGCGAGCCGGCCCGCCATCATTTCGGCGCGCTTCAGCGTCGCGTCGCCGTTGATCAGGAGGAGCGACTGGGTCGCCGTCGTCGTGCGGTTGCGCTCGCCGACGCTTCCGAACGATTCGGGCAGGTCGAACGCGTCTAGTAGCGGGTCGCGGACATTCCGCTGGGCCTTGGTGTAGATCGAGCGCTTGGACTGAACGGGGTCGACGGCCGGGCCGAACATCGCGTCCAGCTTCAGTTCGCCGCTGACCGCGAGCATCGCATCCCGCACCTGCTCGGCGTCGAGCCGGTGGGGCGGGAATTTCCAGAGCCACTTGTTGTCCGGGTCCTTGAGCTTGGCGGCCTCGGGCGCGGGCCGGGCGGACGACTGGCGGTAGGTCGCCGAGGTCATGATCAGCTTGTGCAGCGGCTTGATCCGCCACCCACCGCCGACGAACTTCGTGGTGAGCCAGTCGAGGAGCTCGGGGTGGGTGGGGCGGTCGCCGAGCTTGCCGTAGTCGCTGGTGGTGCCGACCAGGCCGCGGCCGAAGTGGTAGTGCCAGACGCGGTTGGCCAT
>DATHXE010000680.1:0-4377 GCA_035459845.1 Tepidisphaeraceae bacterium
TCGCCTGGCGCAGCCGCTGCTCGTTCTCGACCAGCGCGATCCGCACGTACCCCTCGCCGTTCTCGCCGAACGCCCGGCCCGGCGCCAGCGCGACCTTCGCGTCGTCCATCATCCGCAGGCAGAAGTCGAGCGTGCTCTGGCCCTTGAGGTGCTCGGGCTTGATCCGGGCCCAGACGAACATGCTCGCCCGCGGCCGCTCGTACGTCCACCCGATCGCGTCGAGCCCCTTGCACACCTCGTCGCGCCGCTTGGCGTACACCTTCGCCTGCTCCTCGGCGAACTCCCCGCACTCGCGCATCGCGATCACGCTGGCGATCTGGATCGGGGCGAAGTGGCCGTAGTCGTAGTAGCCCTTGATCGTGCCCAGGGCCTTGATCATCTCGGCGTTGCCGCAGGCGAACCCGACGCGCCACCCCGCCATGTTGTACGTCTTGGACATGGTCGTGAACTCGACGCCCAGGTCCTTGGCGCCCGGCGTCGCCAGGAAGCTCGGGGCCTTGTACCCGTCGAAGCAGACCTCGCCGTACGCGAAGTCGCTGATGATCATGACGCCGCGGCGCCGGCACATCTCGACGGCGCGGTCCCAGAACTTCTGGTCGTCGATCGTCACGCTCGTCGGGTTGTGCGGGAAATTCAGGATCAGCAGCTTGGGCGTGGGGTAGAGGCCCTCGATCGTCCGCTCGATGCGGTCGAGGAACGCCTGGTCGTTGCCGAGCGGGACGCGGATCACGTTCGCCCCGGCCATCGCGACCGCGTAGATGTGCGCCGGGAACGCCGGGTCCGGCACGATCGCGGTGTCGCCCGGGCCGAGCAGTGCCAGGCACATGTGGCTGAACCCCTCCTTGGAGCCGATCGTGGCGATCACCTCGGTCTCGGGGTCGAGGTCGACGCCGTACTTCTTCTTGTACTTGCGCGCGACCTCCTTCCGTACGCCGGCGATGCCGTTGTAGACACTGTACCGGTGGTTCTTAGGGTCGAGCGCGGCCTCGGCCAGCTTGTCGACCACGACCTTGGGGGTCGGGTCGGTCGGGTTGCCCATGCCGAGGTCGATGATGTCGACGCCGGCCACCCGCTTGTCGTACTTCATCTTGTTGATGCGGGCGAACAGGTACGGCGGCAGGCGCGAGATGCGCGACGAGGGTTCGATCTTGAAATGCGATGAATGGTTCGTGCTCATGACTAACTTGCTCTGGAAATCGTTTTGCAGGGGGGAATGTCAGACGTCCGGCGCGGCATGGTCACCTCCGGTGACCATGTGCGAGGGCGCGTGCGTGTCTACAGCGCACCGCGTCCTGACTGCATTCCCCGATCTTACGATCGGAGGAACGCAACTGAAGGAATGATACATCGGATCCCGTCGGGCTACTTCTTCGGACCGTCCGCCGCCCCGGTGGCGGACCCGCTAGCCGGCGGCCGCTCACCCCCGGAACCCGCGTCCGGCGCCGCCTTCGGGGGCTCTGCCCCCGCCGGCGTTCCCTGAGTGCCCGTCCCCTGGTTGATCCCCCGGAACGGCGAATCCCCCGTCGGCGGGGGGGGCGTCGCGCCGCCCGGCGCCTTTTGCGTCGTCGCCCCGCCGCCCGCGCGGTTCAGGATGTCCTGCCGCGCTTCGGCCGCGCTCTTCTGCTGTTTCATCTGCTCGGCCAGCTTCGCCTCGAACTGGGCCCGCAGCACCGGATCCTCGATCTGCATCTGCGTGCGCGCCAGCCCGGCGAGTTGCTGCCGCAGCGTGCTGACCCCCTGCTCCATCAGCCGGTCGTACAGCTCGGCCCGCAGGCTGTCCTTCTGGTCCTCGAACTTCACCACCTTCGGCTCGAACTTCTTCTCGAGCTTGAGGATGTGGAAGCTGCCCTCGCCCTGGATCGGGTCGGAGATGTCGCCCTCCTTGGCGTTGAACGCCCAGTCGCGGAAGCCCTGGGGGATGGCCCCGAGGTCGCCCGGCCACTTGGCCGTCTGCCGCGAGAACACCGGGAGTTCGCCGCCCATCGGGGCCGTCTTCAGGTTGGCGCTCGACGTCCGCGCCACTTCCTCGAACTTCTCCCCGGACGCGATCCGGTTCTTCGCCCGCAGCGCTTCCTGCGGGTTGGCGCACTCGATGTGGCGGATCTGCACCGTCTGCCCGAACCGCGCGTTGTACGCCTCCCGGACGTTCTCCTCGGTGATCCGGTCCTTGAGCAGCGGCTCGGCGATCTTGCGGAGGATCGCGTTGGTCTCGATGACCATGTCGAACTCGCCCCGGCTCAGGCCCGTGCGGCCCAGGAGTTGCTCGAGCGCCGCGGCATAGTCGGCCTTTTCGATGTCCTTGAACCCCGCCTTCATCGTCCGGTCGAGCTCGGCCTCGACGTCGGCCTTGGTGACCGTAACCTTCTTCTTAGCCGCCTCCTGCCGTGCCAGGTCGAGCTGCGCCTTGAACAGCAGCACCTTGAGCCCGTACCCCTCGATCAGCGGCTTTTGCAGGTCGGCGAGCGTGATCGCCTGACCGTTGACGCGCGCGACCACTTGTCCGGCCGACACTTCCGCCAGCGCGACCGGGTTCGTCATGTCCCGCTCGCCGGCGGGCTTGCCCTGCTGCGGCGGCGCGCCCCCGTACGCCGGCCCCGTCACGAGCGCCCCGGCCAGCACGATTCCGAGCAGTCGATTCGCCGTCACGTTACGTCTCCGCCAAATACCAGGCACGCGCGCGCCGGTCCGAGCGACGCGCAGACCGGTGAGTATCCCGTCCGCCCCACGGCAAAGTCAAGCATGCCCGGCGTTCCGGGCAACGCCTCGAACGCACCGTAACCCGTCTCACTTCCCCTCGCCGCCGCGTTTCCCCCCGTCGACCGGCAACCGCACCCGGAACGTCGCCCCCTGCCCGGCGACGCTGTCGACCTCGATCGTCCCGCCGTGGTCGTTCACGATCCCATAGCTGATCGACAGCCCGAGCCCCGTCCCCTGGCCGATGGGTTTGGTCGTGAAGAACGGGTCGAAGATGCGGGCGAGGATCTCGCGCGGGACGCCCGGGCCGCGGTCCTTGACCTCCACAACCGCCTGCCGGGCCGCGTCGTCCAGGCGCGTCGAGATCCGCACCTCGGCGCCCTGCGGCGAGGCGTCGATCGCGTTGGTCAGCAGGTTCATGATCACCTGGTTCACCTTCGCCGCCTGACATTTCACCTTCGGCAGCGGCGCGAGCTCGGTGACGACCGTCACGCCCTTGCGCTTGGCGTACCCCTGGACGATGTTCACGGTCGACTCGATCCCGGCGTCGAGGTCGGCCTCCTGCCGGTCGCCCTCGTCCAGGCGGGCGAAGTCGCGCAGGTCCTTCACGATCTGCTGGATCCGCCGCAGCCCCTCGCGCGACCGGGCGAACAGGCCGTCCAGGTTCTCCAGCGTGTACGGCAGGTCGATCTCCTCGATCAGCTCCGTCACCTCCGCCCGCAACTCTTCCGGAAGGCTGCCGTCGGCAGACCGATACATCTCCAAGACCCGCCGGAGCGCCCCGACGTCGCGCTGGAGCACGGCGACGTTGTTGTTCACGAACGCCAGCGGGTTGTTGATCTCGTGGGCGACGCCCGCCACCATTTGACCGATCCCGGCGAGCTTCTCCGTCTGCACCACCTGCGACTGGGCGCGCTTGAGGGCCTCGTGGGCCTCGTGTTCCGATTCGACCGCCTCGGCGAGTTGGCGGTTCGCCTCTTCCAGGCGCTTGTTGGACTCCTCGACGATGAGCTGCGCCCGCCGCTTGTCGGTCACGTCCCAGAACAGGCCCTGCGTGCCGATGACGCGGCCGGAGTCGTCGTACACCGGCGTCTTGACGACCTGCACGTACAACGTCTTCCCGCCCGGCGTCACGTGCTCCTCGATCACGTCCCGAGGCTGGCCGGCGCGGATCACCGCCTGGTCGTCCTTGCGGTAGCGCTCGGCCAGGTCCGCCGGGTAGAAGTCGAAGTCGGTCTTGCCGACGATCTGCTCGGCGGTGCGATTGAGCTCGGAGCAGAAGTTCGAGTTGGCGAACGTGAAGCGGCCCTGCAGGTCCTTCCGGTAGATGTGCTGCGGGATCGTCTCGACGAGCGAGTGGTAGAACGCCTCGCTCCGCGCGAGCATGGCCTCGGCCTCGCGCCGCCGGAGCTCGGTGCGGAGGATGCTCCGCGAGGACATGTACGTGACCGAGATCAATACGAGGATCGTGCTGACCGCGAACAGGGCGGCGCCCATCTCGGTCCCGTACAGCGACTTGTCCTGCCCGACCAGGCGGACCCACCCGAGGAGCAGCGGCGCCAGCAGCGCGACCGGGAGCAGCTTGCGCAGCGACGACCCGCCCGCCGTCCGGCTGACGAGGATCGACACCGGCTCCTTGCGCGGCCGGGCCCCCAAAATGCCGACCGAGAGCGCGACGAACCC
>DATHXE010000681.1:0-4548 GCA_035459845.1 Tepidisphaeraceae bacterium
GCCGGACGCCGCGCCGGCGAGCGTCAGATTTCCGGCCTCGGACTGGATCAGGTAGGTGCCCCCGCCCACGTTGGCGGTGGTCGTGCCGGCGAGCGTGTTGTCGCCGCTCAAGCTTCGGATGCCGACCGACCCATTATTACGGCCCCGGAAGTCGATGTCGTTCGCGAGCGTGGCATTGCCGGCAACTTCCAGGCGGGCGGTCGTGGCGTTCCCGCCCGGGCCGATCACGACCTCGCCGGTGCCGAGCGCGGCGTCGGCCGTGGCCCGGAGCACGGCCGCCTCCTGGTTCAGGCCGATCTGCGTGCCGCCCCGGTAGCTGCCCGCGGCGCCCAGCACGGTCGTCCCGACGCCGGTCACGGTGAGCTTCCCGTTGCCGGAGACCGCGCCGTTGAAGTTGAGGGTTTGGCCGCCGGCCATGTCGTTCTTGAACGTGGCGTCGCTCCACAGTTCCACGCGTGCGTTGACGTTCTGACTGACCGTGCCGGACGACGACGCGAGCACGAGCGCGCTGGTCGGCGTGCCGCCCAGGACCTGCCCCGCCAGTTGGATGAGGCTACCCGGCGCGCCGATCGTGTAGGCCGTGGTGCCGTCGGCCCCCCCGTCGAAGGTGATCCCGCCGAGCACGTGCCACGCGCCGAGGGTGACCGAGGCCGTCGGCGCGGGGCCGACCCGGCCGAAGACGGCGGTCTGGTTGCCGTACTTCGGAACGCCGGCGCTCCAGTTGGCGCCGGTGCCAAACGCGCCGCCCCCGTTCACGGTCCACGACGACGGCGCGTCGTTGCCACCGTTCTTCTGCCAGACGCGGACCCAGTCGACCTTCGTCTGGTCGCTCCACCCGACCGGCCATTGCGCCGTGCTCGGCGTCCCCGGCCAGCCGCCGACGGCGTAGTCGAGGATCATGTACATCGAGACCATCTCGGCCACGTCCGCCCCGCTCGTGAACGAACTGACCTCGACCCCGTCGAGGTAAAACCGCACGCTGGTGTCGCTCCACCAGTCGGCGGCGAAGATGTGATAGCCGGTGGAGAGGTCGCCGAGCCAGGACGGGTTAACCTTGCCGGCCCCGGCGGAGTTGCCGCCGCTGGCGTTGCGGTAGTGGAACGCCGTGTGGTAGGCGTCGTTGGCATACCCGTTCGCGCCACCGTCGGTGGTGAGCGGGTACTCCATGATGTCCATCTCCGGCGGCCAGCCGGTGTACAGGCCCCAGAACGCCGGCCACGACCCCGGTGTCGTCGGGAGCTTGATCCGGGCCTCCACGTACCCGCCGTCGAAGTTGTACTTCTGATACGTCGAGATGGAGCCGGAGGAGAAGCCGCCGCTCGTCCGCGTGGCGTTGAGCGTGAGGACGCCGTCGCCGACGCTCACGTGAGCCGCCGAGGCGGTGGACGCGCTGTTCGGCATCGTCCACCCCGGGTAGGCCGCGCTCCACTTCGACGTGTCGAGCGAAGTCCCGTGGAACTCGTCGGCGAAGATCAGGCGATGGCTCGTCTGCAACTCGGCCAGCGCCCACTGTGCCGGCAACAAGCCGGCGACCGCGGCTGTGACGGCATGGCGTAGGAGGGGGAGCAGTGTCATCCGCCGTCCGGACGATCGGCTGATCAACCTCAGCCGGTCCGAGGCTTGACCGAACCCGCGGCACGATGGCGGCACGGATGGCCCGTCCCCGCGCGTGTCGCAGGTCGCCCGATGCGCCGCAACTCGATTACGTCCGGTCGTCAAATGGCCCTCGCGCGGCATTCCGGGGCGGCCCCGCTCGCGGCCGACGGGGATGCCGATCCGCAGTTCTCTCCGCTCGCCCTAAACGCTCACGCGCGGCGCGTGCGCGCGCCCCAGAGGTGGCGAGCGACTATGCCACGGGACGTGGCGACCTGCCATGAGCTATTACATTACGCCCCTGCACTTTTTTCGCCGCGCGCAGCAATGTGGGGACTGTCGCGTGAAGCATGTCACTCAGCGGGCGGGGGCACGAGCGCGGGCGGGCTCGAGGGCGGGTCGCGCCGGACAACGATCGCATAGGACCAACGTCCAATAGCCGCCCCCGGGGGAGCCAGTATCCTCGCCCTAGACGGATCTAACCCCATTTCTTCCGGAGACTCCTGTGAAACGCTCCCTGATCAGATCGGTGCCCACGGCCCTCCTCTCCGCCGCCCTGCTGACCTTGCCGTCGTGCACGGAAACTCCGCCCCCGCCGTCGACCGAACAGGCGGCGTCGCGCACGTACAAACCGGGCGTGCCGGGGAGCGTCGCGGTCGAGACCACGACGGTCACGGCGAACGTCGCGTCCGTCTTCAACTCGACCCGCGAGGTCGTGCTCGACGTGCCCGGCAACAAGCGCGTGACCGTCACGTGTGGGCCGGAGGTCGTCAACTTCAACCAGATCAAGGCCGGCGACCAGGTGAAGATCACCTACACCGAGCAGGTCGCCGTGTCGATGGCGTCGCCAAACGACCCGCCCGACACCGACGGCACGACCGGTATCGTCGCGCTGGCGCCCAAGGGCGCGCAGCCGGGCGCGGTCATGGCCGCGACCAAGCAGGTCACCGCCACCGTCACCGCGATCGACATGGGCCTGCACGCCGCCACGCTGCAGTTCCCCGACGGCACGTCGCGCACGTTCGCCGTGCGGCCGGACGTCGACCTGACCAAGCGGAAGGTCGGCGAGAAGGTCGTCATCCGCGCGACCGACGCGATGGCCATCAAGGTCGAGAAGCCGTAGCCGGGGCGGGCAGCACGGGGTGGCCACTCACGCGTCACACGGACGGAGGCACTATGAAGCGGTCCATCATCGCCGTCGCCGCGCTCGCACTCCTGACGGGCGCGGCCCACGGGCAACCGGCGGCGGCCCCCCCTGCCGCCGCGGCGCCCCCGGCCGCCCCGTTGGCGCCCGAGGCCGTCGACCAGCTCGTCGCGCCGATCGCGCTCTACCCGGACGCGCTGATCACGCAAATCCTGACCTGCGCGGGCAATCCCGCCCAGGTCAAGGAGGTCAGCGCCTGGCTGAAGGCGAACCCGGACCTCAAGGGCACCGCCGTCCAGGACGGCGCGTCCGACAAGGGCTTTGATGCCGCCTTCGTCGCGATCGTCCTGTTCCCCGAGGTCCTGCACATGATGGCCGATAAGGCCGACTGGACGACCCAGCTCGGACAGGCCTTCGCGGCGGACAAGTCCAGCGTCTTCAAGTCGATCCAGCGCCTCCGCGCCCAGGCCCAGGCGCAGGGCAACCTGAAGACCAACGAGCAGCAGGCGGTCGAGACGGTTAAGTCCAAGTCCGGCACCGAGGTGATCGTCATCCAGCCGGCCAACCCGCAGGTCGTCTACGTCCCGCAGTACAACCCGACGGTCGTGTACACGCAGCCCGCCCCGCCCCCGCCGGCCGACACGGGCGGACGGCTCGCGGCGGGCCTCGTGGGGTTCACGGCGGGCGTGATCGTCGGCGCCGCCGTCGACGACGACGACGACCACCACCACTACGGCTACGGCGGGTGGGGCTACCACGGCGCGGCCCTGTCCGACGACGGGTGGGACGAGTTCTCCGATCACCGCGAGGACATGGCCAAGGACTACTACGAGCACCGCGAGAACGTGTCGAAGCAGCGCGGTGAGAACACCGCCGAGCGCCGCGAGGCGGGCGGCGAAAATCAGGCCGCCCGGAACGAGAATCGCTCGACCAACCAGGCCGGGCGACAGGAAGCGCACACCACGAACCAGGCGGGCCGGCAGGAAGCCCAAACCGCGAACCAGACCGGGCGGCAGGAAGCCCACGCCGCGAACCAGGCCGGGCGTGGCGAGAACCAGGCCGGACGACAGGAGGCCCAGGCCGCCAACCAGTCGACGCGCGGTGAGAACCAGGCCGCCCGGCAAGAGACCGCCGCCGGAAGCCAAGCCGCGACCGGCGCACAGCGATCGACCGATCCGGCGACGGCGGGCAAGTCCGGCACGGCCGCGCAGCGGTCCACCGATCAGGCGTCCGCGGGCAAGACGGCGTCGGGCGCCGAGCGAACGACCGATCAGGCCGCCGCCGGCAAATCCGGAGCGGCCGCGCAGCGGTCCACCGACCAAGCGGCCGCGGGCAAGACCGCGTCCGGCGCCGAGCGCACGGGCGACCAGGCTCAAACCGCGGCAGGCAAGTCAGGGACCGGCGCCAAGCGCTCCAGCGATCCGGCGGCCGCGGGCAAGTCCGCATCGACCGCCCAGCGCTCGACCAGCGGTCAGGCGTCGCAGCGCTCGTACTCGGGCAAGTCCGGGTCGACGTCCACGCCACCCAAGGGCGGCGGCGAAGCGTATTCCGGCTACCAGAAGGGCAGCACGGAAAAGGCGTCGAGCGCCCGCGGCAACAGCAGCGTCAATCGCAGCAGTAGTGGCGGCGGTGGCGGCGGTAAGGGTGGTGGCGGCGGCGGCGGCGGTGGACGAGGCGGAAGGTGCTGAAGCGCCGACCCCGATGAGGCCGCCGAGTGATACGCGCGGAGATCGCGCCCGGTACACGGGGTGGGCTAACGGAGGATCGTCATGTCGACAACCATCCCGAATCTCGGCCGCGGCGTGACCGTC
>DATHXE010000682.1:0-5877 GCA_035459845.1 Tepidisphaeraceae bacterium
TCCCCGCCGTAACCCAATCCGAGCCCCTGCCGCTCGAGTACCGCCGCCCCGGCACGCGGGACGCCGGTCACCCCGACCGCATCCCCGCCCTCGACGGCGTCCGCGGGCTGGCCGTCCTGCTCGTGATGGCCCACCATCTGTTCGTGCTGACCCCCGCGACCGTCGCCGAGTCGCTCGTGCACGACCTGGCGCACACCGGCTTCTGGGGCGTCGATCTGTTCTTCGTCCTCTCCGGCTTCCTGATCACGGGCATCCTCTTCGACTCCAAGGGCGCCACCCACTACTTCCGCAACTTCTACGCCCGCCGGACCGTCCGCATCTTCCCGCTGTACTACGCGTTCGTCTTCCTCATGCTGGTCGCCGTCCCGTGGCTCGCGGCCCGCTTCGGACAGACCGCCGCCGCCGAATCCACGCTCGGCAAACTCACGCCCGGCGCAGGGGGCTGGTACTGGTCCTACCTGGCCAACTTCCACATGGCCTACGTCGAGCACTACACCCACAAGACGCTCGCCGTCGCGTGGTCGCTGGCGATCGAGGAGCAGTTCTACATCGTCTGGCCCGCCGTCGTGCTGTCCCTGGGCCGCCGCGCGCTCATGGGCGTCTCGATCGCGATGCTCCTAATCGCGATCGGCTCGCGCCTGGCCGTCGGCCTGCTCGCGCCCGACTCCAATCTGAAGATGTACCTCCTGACCCCCTGCCGCCTCGACGGCCTGGCGGTCGGCGCGTTCATCGCCCTCGCCCTCCGCCGGCCCGGCTTCAGCTCCGACGACAACCTCGCCCGCGTCGCCCCACTCATGAAATGGGCCGGCGTCTTCGGCCTCTACCTCGTCGCCGCCGCCAATCTCGCCTACGACCTGATCGCCCCCACCTACTGGACGCCCGTCCTGGTCTTCGCCGGCCTCGCCCTCGCGTTCGGCGGCCTGGTCGTCGCCTGCCTCGCCGCCCCGCGCACCGCCAAGCTCTCCCGCGTGATGAGCTCCGCCCCGATGCGCACGTTCGGCAACTACTCCTACGCCCTCTACCTCTTCCACTTCCCCGTCGCGCTCATTCTGGCGACCTACGTCTTCAAGCCCGCCCACTTCGGAAAGTTCGGCACGCCGCTGGTCGGCCAGGCGGCGTTCTTCGTGCTGGCGACGGGCGTCTCGCTCGCGGCGGCGTGGGTCTCGTGGAACCTCTTCGAGAAGCACTTCCTCAAGCTGAAGAAGTACTTCCCGAGCGGGAAGTAGCGGCGCGGTTCCGTGCGCGCCCCGTCCCAACCGTCATCCTGAGGTACTCCGAAGGATCTGGCCTCGAGCTTCGAGGCCCGTTCGACGTTGGCGAGCGGGCGTCGAAGCACCGGGCTAGAGCGGCTTGCGCCAGTCAGTAGCGCGGTTTGGGCCGGGCCGCTAATCTGGTGCGATGGCGTACTCGATGGATTTTCGGGAGCAGGTCGCGCGGGCGCATGCCGAGTCGGGGTCGTCGGCCGACGTGGCCGAGGCGTTCGGGTGCAGCGAGGCCTGGGTCCGGCGGCTCACCCAGCGGCTGCGGGAGACCGGCAGCCTGGCCCCGCGGTCGACCGCCCGGACCGACGACCAGCGGGCGTACGACGACGCGGACGAGGCGGCAATCCGCGACCTCCTCCGGCGGCGGCCGGACGCGACCCTGGCCGAGGTGGCCGCGGCGGTCGGCAAGCCCGCGTGCGAGGGGACCGTCTGCCGGACCCTCCGGCGGCTGGACCTGCCGCGAAAAAAAAGTCGACGCGGGCCGCCGAGCAGGACCGGCCCGACGTCGTAGCCAAGCGGGCCGCCTGGTTCGGCCGGTTCGCGGGCCGGCGGGCCGCCGACCTGCTGTTCCTCGACGAGTTCGGGACCAACACGAAGATGCAGCGGACCCACGGCCGCGCGCCGCCCGGCGAGCGGGTCGTCGCGGCCGTGCCCCACGGGCATTACGTGGCGGTCAGCACGATCGCGGTCCTGTCGGCCCGCGGCGTGGTCGCGTCGGCCAGCTTCGGCGGCGGGACGACGGCGATCCGGTTCGCCGACTTCGTCCGCCGCAAGCTGGTGCCGGTCCTGCGCCGCGGGCAGGTGCTGGTGCTGGACAACCTGCCCGCGCACAACGGCCGGCGGGTGGACGAACTGGTGGCGGCGGCGGGGTGCGAGGTGATGCGGCTGCCGCCGTACTCGCCGGACTTCAACCCGATCGAGAACGCGATCTCGAAGGTCAAGACGGTGTTGCGGAAGCTGGCGCGGCGGACGGTCCCCAAGCTGCTCGGCGGCATCCGGGTCGCGCTCCGGTCGGTTACCACCGCCGATGCCAAGGCCTTCATGGCTCATTGCGGCTACGATACGAAGAGGCGCAAGCCGCTCTAGATCCTTCGGAGTACCTCAGGATGACGGTCGAACGCTTCGATGCAAAGCGGTGCGGTTTCGGATCACCACGTCATCTCGATCTCGATCTCCGCCTCGACGCCGCCACCGGCTCTCGGCGTCCACTTGATCGGCGTGACGAGCTCCTTGAGCGGATTCTTCGGGTCGACAACGTTCGCGCGAATCGTGGCGTCCGGCGACGCGGGGCGGAGTTGCACCAGGGCCTTGTCGACCGCGTAGTCCCCCGGCTTGTTCGCCTTGACCTCCTTGCCCATCGCCGCGCGGAACCAGATCTCTTTTGCGGGCGCGGCCGGCGCAACCAACTTCAGCTTGCGGATCAAATGCCCCTTGCCCTCAGGGTTGAAGACGGCCGTCGGCGTCTCCTCGATGGCGATGTCGTTGTACGTGTAGAGGAACGTGGGGTTGCGGGCCTTGTCGTAGCGGTAGCCGGCAAACTTCCAGCCGTCGGGGGCCGAGTGCTTCTTCGCATCGTGCTCGGGCCAGGGCGTCGTCTGGCTGTCGAGCGGGGCGAGGGCCGGCGCCGGCGGGAGTTGCATGACGTTCTGCGACGGCAGCCCCGTGTAGTTCCCGCCCCGGCCGTTCCACGCGCCCTCGGTGCGCAAAAAGTCGCCCGGCCAGGCGGCCGCCGTGCGGACGCGCAGCGCGTCGAACAGGATGTGCGTCTTCTGGCGGAAGCCGACGGCGATCGTGTGGGCCCCCTGCTTGTCGACGAACGTGCGGAACACGATCGGCTCGTCGACCGGCACGAGGAGCGACTTGTCCGTCGGCTCCATCCCCGCTGGCATGCCGGCGTTGGGGCCGGCGCTCAGGTACGCCCAGATCGCGTCGATCTGCTTTTGCGGGTCGCCGCCCAGGATCTCGGGCGCGGGCTTGTTGCCCGGGGCCCAGAACGGGGGCATGCGGGTGCCCGGCCGCCACTTGTTGGGCTCGAGCAGGTACGCGGCGAAGTAGGCCGGCGACAGTCGCTCGGGCGCGAGCGAGAGGTTGACGGACGGCAGGCCGAGCGAGCGGAGGTTGCCCCACGAGTGGCACTGGACGCACCCCAAACCGTTCACACCTACGAGTCGGCGGCCGTCGTCCACCATTTGCGGCGTGGGCTTGTCGACCGAGGCGAGCGCGTGGCCGGGCACCTTGCCCGCGTCCGCGGACGCCAGCGCGGCGGGCAGCGCCTGGACATTGGCCCAGCCGAAGTTGGGCATGCGGGTGGCCATGTACGGCCGGACGCGGAAGCTGCCGCCGAGGATCTTGGTCAGCGCTTCGGGCGTGAGCTTGGCGCCGGCCTCGTTGACGTGCGGCGGGAGGCGGCCCTCGTCGCCGAGGTCCAGCTCTTCGACCGGCGTGAAATACGCCGCGCGGGCCGCTTCGGGCCCCCCCTGCCCGTCCCGCGCGTGGCAGGCGAAGCAGTTCAACGCGGCCATCGTGCGGACGACGAGCGATTTGGGATCTTCCTTCTCGCCGGCCTTGAGCGAGACCAGCCCCTTGGCGGCGGCCGCGCGCTGGTCGGCGGACAACGCATAGACGGCGCGGCCCGCCGCCGGCTTCTCGGCAAGGCAGCCCTCCTTGTTCGAAGGGTCGAGCGCGAGAAGCCCCTTGGCCGTCTTTGCAGTGGAGGCGACGCCGTCGATCGCGTGGCACGCCGCACAGCCCGCGGTGGCGAAGAGGGCCTTGCCCTTCTCGGCCTTGGCGCGGTCGATAGGGATAGACAAATCGACCTTGGGCGCGAGCTTGAAGCCGGGGTGGGAAAGGGCGGTGGTCGGGAGGGGCGCGAGCGCGACCGGGGGGGCGGCGGGCTCGGGCTGTTCCTTCCTGTTCTTCCCGGGCTTGGCGGGTTCCTTCTTGTCGTCCTTCTTCTCGGGCTTCTGATTCTCCGGCTTCTTCGTGTCCTCCGTGTCCTTCGTGGTTCCATTCCCGGCGGCGAAGCCCCATTGGGCTTTCAATTTCGCCTCTCCCTCCTTATGCCGATACGTCAGCTCGATCGCGTGCTTGCCCTTCTTCAGCGCGACGACGCCCACGCCCACGGTCGGCCGCTTCTTGTTGTCCGGCTTGGGCAGCGGCACCGTCTTCCCCGCGACCTTCAGATCGACCGGCTCGTCCGAATCGAACTCGAACGTGTACTTCCCGTCGGCCGCGGCCTCGACGTCGCCAGTAAATCGCACGGCGAACTCGCGCGACCGCCGGGCCATCACGGTCGACAACTCGTGGGCGGTGCCCTCCTCTGTCACCGGCAGCTTGCCCGGGTCCTTCAGGCGGACGAAGTCGGCCTCGTAGTACGCGTACCGCAGCCCCGCGGCGGGGAGCGGCGACTTCCTATCGAGCTGATCCCGCAGCAAATACGCCGCGAGGTCCCCCGCCTCGGCGGTCGACAGCAGCAGCGACGGCATGCGGCCCGCGGGCCGGTGCTTGAGCGGGTCGATCAAGAACCCGGCGAGCGTCGCGCCCGTGTACTTCGTCGCCAACTCGCCGAGCGGGACCGACGCGCCCTCGAACTTCGGGATCGGCCGCTTGGTGGGGTCCTTCTCCTCGTCCTCTTCCGAAGCAGGCGGGCCGACGAGCGGCGCGTGACACGCCACGCACCCGACCGCGTGATAAAGGTGCTGCCCGCGCTTGACCGCCGCCTCGCCCACGCCCGCCGCCGGCGCGGCAAGCGGCCCCCCCTGCCCGGCGAGATAATGCACCAGACTCTCGACCGCCGCGTCCTTCTCATTGGCGCCCAGCCCCGCCAACACGTCCGGCATCGTCGTCCCCGGCTTGGCGACCGCGGGCTGGGCGACGATCGCCTTGATCGCCGACGGCGTGATCCGCCCGCCGATGCCGGTGAGGATCGGCCCGGGGCGCGCCAGGTTCAAATCCTTCGCCGCGCCGGGGTCGTGGCAGGCGACGCAGGCGAGTTCGGAGATCAGCGCGCGGCCGTCGGTCGACCCGTGCCCGAGGACGACGTGCGACGGCTCGCCGGCAAACGCGGTGGTGGAAAGCAGAGGCAAGAACGACGCGGCGAGGGCGAAACGGATCGAGGTCATGCGCGGCTCACACTCCCTGGCGGTGCGGTGGTCCAGCGGGTCGGGGGCGAGGTGACGAGGGCCCGGAGAGAGTATCCCATGGGGCGGGCGAATGTTGAAGGCGCGCGCGTGGGCGCACGCGGCGAGATCAGCGCTCGGCCGCCGGGGCGTCGAAGAACTCTGCGGCGGCCCTGGCGGTGGGCTCGTCGTCAATAATCGCGTTGTGGTCCGCGTCGAGCTCGATGAGCCGCCTGGGGCCGGGGGCGGCGGCGTACAGGGCGCGGGCGTGGGCGATGGGGATCATCTGGTCGCGGGTGCCGTGGATCAGGAAGAGGGGGCGGCCTGCGAGTTTCGCGACGTGGTCGACGGGGCGGAATACTTGGAGGTTCGCGCCGGCGTGGAGGCTCGCCAGCGGGATCGCGACGCGTTTGGCGAGCCAGCCGGTGCCGGGCGGCAGGCGGGTGTCGCAGATGTTGCGGGCGAGGTCGCCGAGGTCGGCGTAGGTGGCGTAGATC
>DATHXE010000683.1:0-14990 GCA_035459845.1 Tepidisphaeraceae bacterium
GACCGTCAAGACGATCGAAGGGTCGATGGACGACATCGCCACCCGCTGGCTCGCGGGCCGCGAGGAGCGCCGAAAGTCCCGCCTCGCCCCCGCCTTCGCACCGGCCGGCCAATCGACACAAATGGTCGTCGGCGCCACGCCCTCGTCCGACGCCACCATCCTCACGACCGCGTCGCGCCTTTACGACAAGTTCAAGCTCCGCCGCGTCTATTACTCCGCCTACTCGCCCATCCCCCACATCGACCCCAAGCTTCCGACCGCCGGCCCGCCGCTCGTCCGCGAGCACCGCCTCTACCAGTCCGACTGGCTCATGCGCTTCTACGGCTTCGCGGCCGGCGAGATCGTCACCGCCGACCAGCCCAACCTCGAGCTCGCCGTTGACCCCAAGCTAGGCTGGGCCCTCCGCAACCGCGCGTTCTTCCCCGTTGACCTCAACACCGCCGACCGCTGGCGCATGCTCCGCGTCCCCGGCCTAGGCGTCCGCACCATCGACCGCCTTTTGAGGATGCGCCGCTGGGCCAGGATCCGCCTCGACCACCTGTCGAAGCTGCACGTGTCGGTGACGAAAGTCCGACCGTTCGTCCTCACCGCCGACCACAACCCCGACGCGCTCAGGATCGACCGCCCCGACCTCCGCGCCCGCGTCGTCGATCAACAACTAAACCTCTTCGAAACCGCGACCACGGCGCGGTCAGGGGAGATCTGACGGAATTCCGCTCGGTCACTGAAGTGACCAAGCCTCGTGCTGATCTTAGTACCGCTGATGCACGTCATCCCCATCACGCCCACCTTCGACGCCTGGCGCACCGCCGCCCGCGCGCTCCTCGCGCGCAACGTCCCGCCCGCCGACGTCTGGTTCGAAGACGCGTCCGCCGACACCGCCTCGTTTTTCGCCGTCAACAACGTTGAATTACCGAACGAACCCACCGGATGCGGAACCCCGGAATCGTCTAAATCCACCGTCCCCAAAGAGTTCCTCTCCCTCGCCAAGCTCGTCGCCTGTCACCGCGACCCCGCCCGCTGGGCTCTCCTCTACCGCGCCCTCTACCGTCTGACCCACGGCCAGCCCTACCTCCTCGAACTCGAGTCCGACGACGACGTCCGCCAACTCGCCCAGATGGCAAAGGCCGTCAGCCGCGACCGCCACAAGATGACCGCGTTCGTCCGCTTCCGAAAAGTCGACGACGCCGGCCGCGAGCATTACGTCGCCTACCACCACCCCGACCACCTCATCCTCCGCCTGACCGCCCCGTTCTTCGTCAAGCGCTTCGGCTCGATGGCCTGGTCCATCCTCACCCCCGACGAATGCGCCCACTGGGACGGGCGCGACCTCACCTTCTCGCCCGGCGTCGACCCCTCGCTCGCCCCCCAGCAGGACGACCTCGAACAACTCTGGGGCGACTACTACCGGAACATCTTCAACCCCGCCCGCATAAAGCTGGCTGCGATGAAGAAGGAGATGCCGGTAAGGTACTGGAAGCACCTGCCCGAGACGCGCCTGATCCCGGACATGCTCAAGGACGCGCCCGCGCGCGTGGAGGACATGATGTCCAAGAAGCTGGATGAGTACCCGTCGGCCGAGGCGTTCATGCCGGCCAAGATCACGCTCCCGGCGCTTCAGAAGGCCGCCGCCGGCTGCCACGGCTGCCCGCTTTACAAGATCGGCACGCAGACCGTCTTCGGCGAAGGCCGCGAAGACGCCCGCATCGTCTTCGTCGGCGAACAGCCCGGAGACCAGGAAGACCGTGCCGGCAAACCGTTCGTCGGCCCCGCGGGCCAAGTGCTCGACCAGGCCCTCGAAGAGGTCGGCATCGACCGCTCGATCTGCTACGTGACCAACGCCGTCAAGCACTTCAAGTGGGAGCCCCGCGGCACGCGCCGCATCCACGCCAAGCCCGGCGCCCGCGAGATCCAGGCCTGCAAGCCCTGGCTGACCGCCGAATTGCAGGTCCTCCAACCCCAGATGGTCGTCTGCCTCGGCGCCACCGCCGCCCAGGCGCTCATGGGGAAGGAGTTCCGCATCACCCGGTCCCGCGGCCAGGTCTTCAAGGACACCCAGTGGGCCCCGTGGCTCACGGCCACCGTCCACCCGTCCTCCATCCTCCGCACGCCAGAAGAAGACCGCGACGCGGCTTACAAGGCGTTCGTGGCAGATTTGTCGGTCGTCGCCAAGGCCCTCAAGCATCACGGCCCGCGCCGCAAGTCCGACACGCAGCTGACGCGCCCGCCGGGCAGCGATGGGGGCGCGCAACCCGGTCTGTTCGACGCGCCCGCGCCGGCGAAGTCGCGAAAGCGGTCGCGCTCCTGAACGCCCACCGACACGCCGGGTACACAAGGGAGGACTCCATGCGGGCACTTCTGCTCCTGACCATCGTATCGCTAGCACGCTCCACCGCCGCCGGCCCGTTCGACGACCAGCAACCCAACACCTGGGTCAAGCGCTCGCCCACCGCCGGCAAGCCCGTCCCCAAGTTCGGCTGGGAAGGCAGCGGTGCGTGGGACCCCGCCAATCGCCTCTGGATCCACCACGCCGGCCACGACGGCATCCCCCAGGGCATGCCGACGTTCGTCTTCGACCCGGCCACCGCCAAGTGGAGCCAGCGCTTCCCGCAAACCTCCCCGCCCGGCGTCTGCTGCGTCGACGGCGCCAACACGTTCGACGTCGCCCGCGGCCGGTTCGTCCGCTTCCCCGGCGGGTCGCTCGGTCACGGCTACCAGTTGAGCAGGGGGGTCCGGCTCAAAGAATCGCCCGTCTGGCTCTACGACCCGAAGAACGACCAGTGGGAAAACCGCCGGCCCGGCGTCTTCCCCGGCCCCACCACCTTCGCCAAGAACAGCAAGGACTGGCCCGGCGGCCTCAACCCGATCGGCGCCTACGACCCCGTCCACGAACTCTCGATCTCCTTCGGCGGCGGCGGTAAGAACACCCTCTTCTTCTACGACGCCTGGAGCAACACGATCTGGGCCCGCAAGCCGGCCGGCAAAGCCGCCTGGCCGTCCGAGCGCGACGGCAGCGGCATGGCCTATGACGCCCCTCTGAACAAGCTCGTCCTGTTCGGCGGCCAGTACTCGTCCGACGAGCGCACCTGGATCTACGACGTCGCCGCCAACACCTGGGAGGCCCTCGACCTCGACCCTCGCCCGCCCGCGAAAAAGGGCAAGACCTACTCGACCATCCCTAAGCTCACGTACGACTCGGTCAACGGCGTGATGCTTTGCGTCGTCTGGCTCGACGAGGAACGCGGCCACGAGACGTGGGCCCTGAACGTCGGCCAGCGCAAGTGGACCAAGATGTCCCCGCCCGCCGAGCCCGAGCCGAGCAAGTCGCGCACGCGCAACCTCGACTTCACGCGGGCCGACAACGTTGCGATCCTTGAGACCTGGACGGTGAAATCTGAGCCGCAGGTGTGGACGTACCGCTACGCTACCGCGCCAGTCGCCGAGAAACTCCCGGGCAAGGTCGAGAGCGTGTCTGCCGCCGCGCTCGGTAACGGCGCGGTGACGTTGACGTGGACCGACGTCGCGGGCGGCAACGGCTACCGCGTCTATCGCGGCCAAGGACTGCCTTGGGAGGTCGACTTCAAAGCGATCGATGACACGAAGTCGCCGACCTATGACGACACCACCGCGCAGTCCGGCGTCGCGTACGCGTACGTCGTCCGTGCGCTCGGCGCCGATGGCCGGGAGGGGCCAGCGAGCTTCCTCGCCCGGAGCGAACCGCCGGCCCCCGCCGCACCCATCATCTCGGCCCTCGCCAAGGACAAGGTGCGCATCGCCTGGCTCGCCGCACAGGAGAAGGACGTTGCGAGCTACGAGGTCTGGCGGGCCCGAGTCACGCCCAAGCTCGTGATCAAGGGCACGCCCGGCGCGTGGAAAGACAACGACCCCGAGTACGCCAAACCCGTCGTCGCCGCCGTCGAGGCGATCGCCGCGTTCGAGAAACTCGCGACGATCCCCGCCGACGGCTCGCTCGTCCACGACGACGCGATCGACCTGGCGAAAGACCCCGCCAAATCCGACGCCGGCGACTACGGCCTGGGCGTCTACGCCTACGTCCTCCGCACGGTCAACAGGAACGGGATGACGTCCGGCCCGAGCCCGTACGCGCTGTCGATCCCGCGCGAGCCCGAGGGCGTGATGTGCCGCGAGGTTACGCGTGACGGTCAGCCCGCCGCCGAACTCACCTGGCGGAACACGCCCGAGCAGGGCGTTGTCGGCTGGCACGTCTACAAGCTCGAAGGCGTCTGGCCGCTCCGGCGCGTCACCGATGCCCCGCTCAAGACCCCCGGCTTCGTCTGGAAGGGCAAGGACACCACGCGCTTCTGGGTCACCGCGGTGGATACGCTTGGGCAAGAAGGAACGCCTTCGAGCGAGGTGTGGTACGGCAAGTCCTACAAGGGCTTCTTCGACGGCGAATGGCACCAATGACGTGTTTTCCGAGGCGCCATGCCCGCGCCCCTCGCCGACCCGGTGTTGCGAGTCAGTGCCGACTGGCGTAGCGCGAGGGCATGGGCGCTCGATCGGTGTTGTCAGATCGGGGAGGCGGGCGGCGTAGGGCCGGGGGATGCGTTTTGACTTGCGCGAGCCTGGTTCTAAGATCGATCGAGGTACGGATGATCGCGGTGATTCCCAACCTGCGCTGAGGGGTGCTCGAGGGATCACGTAGCCTGGCGAGTGGCGGATGACCCTGAGGCAGTGGCTTCGGGGTTTTGTTGTTTTTGGGCGGCGTGGAAGCCGCCAGCGACGGCGAGGACGAGGGCATGGACGCGCGATCGTTAACATACGAATCGAAAGTCGACGCGCCGCCGCCTCGGGGGTGGGCGGCGCTGGGGGAACTGCTGCGCCTGGCGGGGCCGACGATCGTGCAGATGGCGTCGTATACGGTGATGCAGTTCCTCGACACGTGGATGTTGAGTCTGCTCGGCACCGTGGAGCCCACGGCGGCGGGGAACGCGAGTTTGTTCTCTTGGTCGTTCATCGGGTTCGGGGTGGGCGTGTTGTTCTGCGTGAACACGCTGGTGAGCCAGAGCTTCGGGCAGAAGGATTACGCCGCCTGCGGGCGGTACATGTGGCAGGGGGTGTGGTTCGGCGTCATGTTTGCGGCGGTGGCGCTGCCGGTGATCCCGTTCGCACGACCCCTGTTTCAGGCGCTCGGGCACGAGCCGCGCCTGGCGGGACTCGAGGCACAGTTTTTCTCGATCACGGTGGCGGCGGCGGTGATCAAGCTGTCGGCCGTGTCGTTCGGGCAGTTTTTGCTGGCGATCAACCGGCCGTGGATGGTGCTGGCGGCGGCGGTGTGCGGGGTGTCGGCGAACGCGATCGTCAACTGCTTCCTGGTGCTCGGGTGGTACGGCGCGCCCAAGCTGAGCGTGGCGGGGGCCGCGATCGGGACGAATGTCGGCGTCACGGTCGAGTTGCTCGTGCTGGCGGCGATCGCGCTGCGGGCCCGGACGCGGGCGGAGTTCAACACGCTCGACTGGCGGCCGCGCAGGGCGCCGCTGCTCACGCTACTGAAGATCGGGCTGCCGTCGGGCGGGCAGGTGGTGGCGGACGTGCTCGCGTGGACGCTGTTCACCGTGTGGGTGATGGCTCCGTTCGGCACCGAGGCGATGGCGGCGAACAACTTCGTGTTCCGGTACCTGTCGGTCAGCTTCATGCCGGCGTTCGGGATCTCGACGGCGGTCACGGCGCTCGTCGGGCGGTACATCGGCGCGGGGGACTTCGAGACGGCCCGGCACCGAGCGCACCTGGGATTCTGGGTGGCGATGGTCTACATGGTCTCGTGCGGGGCGGCGTACGTGATCTGGCGGAACGAGCTGATCATGCTGTTCTCGCGCGAGCCGGCGGTGCTGGCGGTCGGGGCGACGCTGCTGGTTTTCGCGGGTCTGTACCAGTTGTTTGATGCGCTTTACATCATTTACAACGGCGCCCTGCGGGGCGCGGGCGACACGATGGTGCCGTTCCTGACGACGGCGGGGCTGTGCTGGACGATCACCGTGCTCGGCGGGTGGGCGGTGTCGCGTTACTGGCCGGGGCTGGGCCCGGCGGGGCCGTGGTGGGCCGCGACGCTGTACGGGGCGGTGCTCGGGGCCTTCATGTTCGCGCGGTTCGTCCGCGGAAAGTGGGCGACGATCCGGTTGGAATCGGTGGGGCGAGGGGATAAAGTGCGGGGCTTTGCAGAAGTAGGCGGTATGCAGTAGGCAGTAAGCAGAAGCGGGCGGGGCAGCGACAGGCAATCCATGGCAGAGAATCAACCTGACAAGTCCGAGCAGAAGGCACAGAAGAACGTCTACAAGGAGACGCTGAACCTGCCGCAGACGGCGTTCGCGATGGAGGCCAAGCTCGTGCAGAACGAGCCGGCGCGGCTGAAGCGGTGGCAGGAGGGGCGGCTGTACGACCGGGTGCTGGCGGCGCGGGCGCGGTCGCCGAAGGGGTCGTGGGTGCTGCACGATGGGCCGCCGTTCGCCAACGGCGACATCCACATCGGGCATCTGATCAACAAGACTCTGAAGGACGTGATCCTGCGGTTCCGGTCGATGGAGGGGTACCGGACGCCGTACGTCCCGGGGTGGGACTGCCACGGCCTGCCGATCGAACACAAGATCCAGGAGGAGCTGAAGAAGAAGGGGAAGAACATCCGGGAGATGGCGCCGGTCGACGTGCGGCGCGAGTGCTTCGCGTACGCGCAGAAATACGCGACGGTGCAATCGGAGCAGTTCCAGCGATTGGGCATCCTGGGCGACTGGGCGAACCCGTACCTGACGATGGCGCCGGAGTACGAGGCGTCGACGCTCGAGGTGTTCGCGCAGTTCGTGGCGGCGGGGCTGGTGTACAAGCAGCTCAAGCCGGTGCCGTGGTCGGTGGCGAGCCAGACGGCGCTGGCGGACGCGGAACTGGAGTACGAGGAGGTCGAAGACCCGTCCGTGTACGTGAAGTTCGAGGCGGTCGACCCGTCTCGGGTGTACTCACTGTTCACCGGCGGGATGGGCAAGAGCAATCTGCCGGTGCACTTTTTGGTGTGGACGACGACGCCGTGGACGCTGCCGGCGAACCTGGCGGTCGCGGTGCACCCGGAGGTGGAGTACGCGCTGGTCGCGTACGAGGGGAAGGCGGTGATCCTGGCAAGCGATCTGGTGAAGGCCGTCTTCGCGCACCGGGCGGACGTGAAGCCTGACGTGATGGCGGTGACGACGGGTAAGCACCTGCTGGGGTTGCAGTACCGCCACCCGTTCGTGGAGCGGGTCAGCCGGGTGGTGCCGGCGGAGTACGTGACGACGACGGACGGCACGGGCCTGGTGCACACGGCGCCGGGGCACGGCGAAGAGGACTACGAGACGGGCGTGCGCGAGGGGCTGGAGTGTTACAGCCCGGTGCTGGCGAGCGGGAAGTTCGACGACACGGTCCCGGAGTTCCTGCGCGGCAAGAGCGTGTGGGAAGGCAACGGCCTGATCACGCAGGCGCTGAAGGACGCGGGGAAGCTGTTCGCCGAGGTGAAGATCCGGCACAGCTACCCGCACGACTGGCGGAGCAAGAAGCCCATCATCTTCCGGGCGACCGAGCAGTGGTTCGTGTCGGTCGAGAAGTCGTACGACGTTGACGCGAAGGCGGAGGGGGCGATGCCGCCGGCCGTGCCGGGGCCGGTGGGGACGACGCGCGCGGAGCTGATCTCGGAAGGGCTGGACGGGCTGGACGCGGCGGCGAGCACGCCGACGGAGACGCTGTCGCTGCGCGGGCGCGCGAAGGACGTGGTGACGCGCGAGATCAACTTCGTGCCGGCGTGGGGCAAGGCGCGGCTGCTGGGGATGGTCGGGTCGCGGCCGGACTGGTGCGTGAGCCGGCAGCGGGCGTGGGGGCTGCCGATCCCGGTGTTTTACAACGACGCGGGGGAGCCGCTGCTGACCAAGGAGTCGGTGCTGGCGGTGTCGCGCGCGTTCCGGAAGCACGGGTCGGATGCGTGGTTCACGCTGTCGCCGGCCGAGTTGCTCGAGGGGCACGACCCGGGGCCGAAGTTCCCGAAGGAGTCGCTGCGGAAGGAGCAGGACATCTTCGACGTGTGGTTCGAGTCGGGATCGAGCTGGCACGCGGTGTTGCAGAAGCGGGAGCAGCTCAAGTTCCCGGCGGACCTGTATCTGGAAGGGTCGGACCAGCACCGCGGGTGGTTCCAGCTCTCGCTGTTGCCGAGCCTGGGGTACACGGGACGGTCGCCATTCGAGGCGGTGCTGACGCACGGGTTCATCGTCAAGCCGGACGGGAAGAAGGTCAGCAAGAGCGACAAGGAGTACGTGACGGCGACGCAGGAGGTCGAGCGGCACGGGGCGGACCTGTTGCGGCTGTGGTGCTGCTCGGTCGACTACCAGTACGACGTCCCGACGAGCCCGCAGGTGATCAAGGACTTCGGCGACAAGTACCGCAAGGTGCGGAACACGGTGCGGTACCTGCTGAGCAACCTGTACGACTTCGACCCGGCGAAGCACGCGGTCGAGGTGCCGCCGAACTCGCTGGACGGGTGGGCGCTGGCGCAGCTGGACGAGCTGATCGTCGGCGTGCGCGGGGCGTATGACCGGTACGAGCTGCACTACGCGTTCCGGCTGCTGTACGACTTCTGCAGCGTGCAGTTCTCCAGCCTGTACGGCAATGCGATGAAGGATCGGATGTACTGCGACGCGGTCGACTCGCCGTTGCGGAGGCGGGCGCAGACGGTCATGCACCGGACGGTCGTGGCGCTGGTCAAGCTGCTGGCGCCGATGGTGGTGTTCACGGCCGACGAGGCGTGGGAGCACATCGTCCACAAGCCGGCGGGCGAGGAGCACTTGGCGAGCGTGCACGAGGCGCTGCTGCCCGAGCCGAGCGGTGTAGAAGTGTCGGAGGACCAGCGGGCGGAGTGGGTCCAGTTGATGGAGCTGCGGAGCCAGGCGCTGACGCAGCTCGACCGCCTGACGCGCGAGGTGAAGACCAACGAGGGCGTCGGGTACAAGGCGCTGGACGCGGAGATCATCTTTTACGTCGAGGACGAGCCGACCCGGCGGAAGCTGCAGGCGTACGGCGTGGACCTGGCGGACATGGTCGGGGCCGGGTTCCACAGCTTCGCGGAGAAGCAGGACGTCGCGGGCCCGGCGGTGACGGTGAAGCTGGTCGACCGGCGGGCGACGTACAAGGCGTGCGCGCGGAGCTGGAAGCGCCGGCCGGACGTCGGGGCGGACGACAAGTACCCGGACGTGACGCTGCGGGACGCGCTGGCGCTGAAGGCGCGGTAGTTCGGCGTGTAGCTCAGCGTTCTGATGTTGAGAGACGGCGCGGGAGCGCGGTCGTGCGAACGGTGGGCAGTGCCCACCCTACGGAGAAGCGTTGGCGATCAAGACGGCGATCCTCGTGTCCGGCGGTGGCCGGACGATGCAGAACCTCGTCGAGCTCTCGCGCGCCGGGAACTTGCCGATCGACGTGCCGCTGGTGATCGGGTCGCGCGCGAACCTCGGCGGGATCGAGCGGGCGCGGAAGCTCGATGTGCCCCGCGTCGAGGCGGTCGAGCGGAAGCAGTTCCCGTCGGTGGCGGCGTTCTCCGAGCGCGTATTCGGGCTGTGCGACGAGGCGGGCGTCGACCTGATCGTGCTGGCGGGGTGGCTCTGCCTGCTGGAACTGCCGGAGAAGTACGTCAACCGGATGCTGAACATTCACCCGGCGCTGCTGCCGGCATTCGGGGGGCAGGGGATGTACGGCCACCACGTGCACGCGGCCGTCATCGAGCACGGGTGCAAGGTGTCGGGGTGCACGGTGCACTTCTGCGACAACACGTACGACACGGGGCCGATCATTGCGCAACGGGTTTGTCCGGTGCTGGATGATGACACGCCGGACGCGCTGGCGGCACGGGTGTTCGAGCAGGAGATGATCGCGTACCCCGAGGCGATCCGGCTCTACGCGGCGGGACGGTTGAAGATCGAGGGACGGCGCGTGCGGGTAGTGTGAGTGCGCGACCGCCGAAAGCCCACGGAACTCGTTCCGTGGGTTCTGCGTCATTTAGCACCATCGACGACTTCGGAGGGTTTGGGCTCCGCGGGCACTGGCGCGGGGGTAGAGGGAGCCCTAAGCACGAACGCGGACCCGGTGATCAGGCCCTTGTTGTTGACCTCGCACCCGAGTTGTTCGAGCCAGCGGGCGGTCAGGTCGTTGCAATTGTTGACGACGCTGTAGCGCTCGGAGTCCATGACGAAATAGAGCTGCTGGGCGTACGACCACATGATGGACTCGAGGCGGGTGGCGAAGCGCTGGTCTAGCTCGCGCTCGAGCTGTTGAACCTTGTCGCGCGGGGCATCGAAGCGCAACACGGAGACGGCGCCGATCGCTTCCTTGAGGCCGGCCTGCACGGGCGGGCGGGCGAGGACCCGGCGGCCGAGCGTGGCCTGCTTGGAGGCCAGGAGCGCTTCGAAGGCGGTGCCGACGGACTTGTTGTTGTGGGCGAAGTATTGCCAGTCGCCGTAGGCGTACTCGATCAGGCCGCCGGACTGGCGCGGGAGGATGAGGGAACTGTGGTAGCCGTAGTCGGCGACGTGGACGGGGAGGGTCGGCCCGGCGACGGTGGGCGGGACGAGGGTGGGGTGGCCGCAGCCGCCGACGATCAAGAGGAGGGCGGAGAGGGCGAGGAGGGTGGTGCGCGTGCGAGACATGATCGGGGAGCGCGGGTCGGCGCGGTGACTCTCCTGTAGTGTAAACATACCGGGGGAGGTTCACGCAAGTTTATGTTTGTGGGGAGTATTTTTGAGGGTGGGGACTTTGCAGCCTTCGGCGGGGGCGGGCTTTGGTTTTCTTGGTGGGTGGGCCCGCTAAGCCGCAAGCGGGCGTGCTGCGCACGCGGGGTGGTGGGACGATGGCGCGCTTGGTAAACCTACGGCGCGCGGAAAATGTTTACCCGGATTCTCGTAACACGGGTTGACACCCGGCGTCACTGCTTTAAAAGGGGGAAGAGTCCGGTAGGTCGTTTCACCGGACTGTCCCTAGTTCGGGGCTCGTGGGTTCGCCGTCTTTTCCCGAGAACGGCGGCCCGTGGGCCGGGCGGTTCCCTCTCATCGCCTGGCCCGGATGCCAAGGTCGGTCTCGCGCCCGTCAGGCGCAGCGGCGACGGCATCGGATTGTCGAGCCTTCGGACGGCGGTGCTCGCGCATCGCCGGACACCCCTGTTGTTCCAATTCAGTTCGCCGACGGGCCGTGGTCGCGGTTGTTTTTTGCGCGACGCGGTGTCGGGCACCCTGCCGGGCCGCATTCGTTCGCGGTTCGGGGAGTGGCCGAAGTCGGCACAGCCCACGAGGGAAGGTTCCATGCTCGGGATGTTGTCCGCCGCGGCCACGGCCGTCACTTCGCGTCTGAAGAAGCAGAGCCGCCAGCACCGGCGTCGTGCCGCGCGGCGCGCGGTACGGTTCGCCGAGCGCGTGGGGTTCGCCACGGCGCCGGTCGACGGGCGGCGCGCCGCCGTCGAGGCGATCGAGGGGCGCGTGTTGCTGGCGGGGAACGGGCTGACCGCGCAGTACTTCCCGAACATGACGCACTCGGGCACGCCGGTGACGCGGGTCGAGCCGACGCTCAATATGAAACTCGGGGCGTTCGCGCCCGTGGCGGGGATCCCGGCGGACCTGTTCACGGCGCGGTGGACGGGTCAGGTGCAGGCGGCGTACACGGAAGACTACACGTTCTACACGAACTCCGACGACGGCGTGCGGCTGTGGGTCGATGGCAAGCTCGTGATCGACAATTGGAGCCGCCACGCCGAAACCGAGAACAAGGCGATTGTGCGGCTTACGGCGGGGCAGCGGTACGACGTCAAGGTCGAGTACTTCGAGGTGTACGCCGGGGCGACGATGCAACTGTCGTGGAGCAGTGCGCGGACGCCGAAGCAGATCATCCCGCAGGCGGCGCTGTATTCGACGACGGGCGGGACGACGACCACCCCGCCGCCCGCGACCGACACCCCGGCGCCGGCCCAGCCGTCGACCACGACGGGCGGGAACGGTCTGACGGCGGTCTACTACGACAATGAGAACTTCACCGGCACGACGGTCGCGCGGACCGATGCCAAGGTCGACTTCGCGTGGGGCGCGGGCTCGCCGGACGCGCGGATCGGCGTCGACACGTACACCGCCCGGTGGACCGGCCAGGTGCAGGCGGCGTTCACGGAAGATTACACGTTCTACACGGTGTCGGACGACGGCGTGCGGCTGTGGGTCAACAACCAGCTCCTGATTAACGACTGGAACGTGCAGGCCCCGTCGGAGAACCGGGGGACGATCCGCCTGACCGCGGGTGTGAAGTACGACATCAAGATCGAGTATTTCGAGCGCGCCTCGGGCGCGACGATGAAGCTGCTCTGGAGCAGCGCGCGGACGGCCAAGCAGGTGGTGCCGACGGCGGCGCTGTTCTCGACGACGTCCGTGCCCACGAGCCCGACGACGCCGACCACTCCGACCACGCCCACGACGCCGACCACCCCGACGACCGGGACGGCGTACCAGGGGCTGATCGCGACGTTCTACAACACGACCAACTTCGGCGGGAGCAGCGTCACGCGGATCGACCCGCAGATCGCCTACGACTGGGGCACGACCAGCCCGCACGGCGGCGTCATCAACTCCGACGGGTGGAGCGCCCGCTGGCAGGGGCAGATTTTGATCCCCAAGAACGCCACGTACACGTTCGCCCTGACGAGCGACGAAGGCGCGCGGCTCTACGTCGACGGCAAGCTCGTGATCGACCACTGGACGGCGCACGTGAAGAGCGAGCGGAGCGCCGCGGTCTACCTGACGGCCGGCAAGCACGACTTCAAGCTCGAGTACTACGACAACCTCGGCTCCGGCGTGACGCAACTGCGGTGGAGCAGCTCGACGATCGCCAAGCAGTTCATCCCGCCCAGCGCGTTCTCGAGCGTTCTCCCGCCGTACGCGGCGATCCCGGGCGTGAACCCGACGCCGGCCCCGTTCACCGGGTACAAGACGTTCTCGAACGTGCAGGTGAACTTCCACCCGGTCAAGTCGATGGACACGCTGGTGGTCGACGGGTACCGCGTGTCGAACATCCCGATCGACACGAAGGGGATCAACATCATCGCCCACGACCCGGGGAACGGGTTCACGACGACCAACGTGACGGTGCGGAACAGCGAGGTCTCGGGCGTGTGGCGGACGCCGGGCTACCACAACGACCACATCCGGATCGCCGGGTGGGTGGGGAAGCAGCAGGGGCTGATCAACGTGACGCTGGAGAACATCAAGATCCACGAGGGCAACGCGGTGCCGATCCTGATCGCCGACGGCGACTACGACACGATCCTGATCCGCAACGTGAGCATCACGAACACGACGCTGAACCAGTTGCAGATCTCCACGCAGACGGTGGGCAGCGTGAAGCGGATCATCATCGAGAACTCGCCCGGCCTGGGCGTGGCGTTCCCCGGGCGGCCCGGGTCGGTGAAGGAAGTGATCGTCCGCAACTCGCCCGGCTCGCGCGTGAGCGACGGCGGGACGAAGACGGGGGCGATCGTGACGATCATGCCGTAAGGGCGCTCGGGTTGGTCTGCGTCGTCCCTTTTTGCCGCAAAGACGCAAAGGGCGCAAAGGTCGGATGAGGGGAAGAAAGGATAAGAGGAAACGACCGTGGGAACGCGCGACGGCGCATCCCACGGTCGTTTTGTTTCGTCCCTTCTCTTCCGTCCGTTCATTGCGCCTTTGCGTCTTTGCGGCAAAAAGGTGAAGGGCGCGCCCCTCACACCAGCGCCAGCGCCTTGGTCAGCAGCTCGACGTAGAAGAACTCGCCCCACATGACGGACTCGTCGACGCCCAGGCCCTTGTGGATGTGGTAGACGCCGCGCTTGAGGATGCCCTCCCAGGCGGGGTCGTCGGAAGCGAGGTAGGGGGGCTTGGTGAGGGTGTCGACGGTCGCCAGGGCGAACTCTTCGTACGCGCGGGCGCGGACGCGGTCGGGCGTGAGGCGGGCGAGGTTGATCAGGCCGACGGCGGCGATCGCGGCGGCGCTGGAGTCGGGCTGCGTCAGCGTCAGCTTGCCGTCGAGCGGCGCATCATAGTCCCACGGGGGTACGCCGTGGTTCGGCGTGTTCGTCAGCCAGAACTCCGCGTGATCTTCCGCCTGCTTGAGGAACCGCCGGTCGCCGGTCAGCTCGTAGCACGTGCCGAACCCGTAGAGCGACCATGCGAGCCCGCGGCTCCAGCACGAATCGCCGCGGAAGCCCTGGTGGGTCGTTTGGCGGAGGAACTCGCCGGTGTTCAGGTCGAAGATGCCTTCGTGCGACGTGCTCCCGTCGCCCCGGCAGATCGTGCGGCGGGTCGACAGGCAGTGCTGCATCGCCCGGCGGTTGAGCTCGTGCGCGTTGAGCTTCTCCGTCGACATTTCATTCGCGCCCATCAGCTTGGCCGCGTAGAAGATCACGCCGACGTTCATCATGATGTCGATGAACAGCGACTCGTCGGAGATGAACGAGCGGAGGTATTGGCCGTTGGGCTTGAAGCGGAGGGCCAGCACCTGACCGGCGCGCACGACGACGTCGCGCAGGGCGGTGTCGGGCTTGCCGTCGCGTACGGTGGCCTCGTACCAGCGCTTGTACGTGCCGTGGTAGAAGATGAAGCCGAGGTCGTGGACGTCGCGGTCCTCTTTGCGGTCCTCGAGGCCGTGGGAGTAGTGCTGGGCCTTGGCCCGCCAGTACTTCGGGTCGTCGGCCTGGCCGGACTCGAGGAACAGCCACATCATCCCGGGGAGGAACCCGTCGCACCACCGCGTCCAGGCGGGCTTGTCGTGTTTCCACTTTCCGTCGTCCGTGTAGAGCGGATAGAAGTCCGGGTGCGTCTCGATCAGCCGGCGGACCTGGAACTGCGAGAACTGGAGGGCGGCGAGGACCTGCTTGCGGAGATGTTCGGTGGGCATGGCGGGGGCCGAGTGTATGCGGGGGCGGGGGAATTGCGAGAGTCCCTCGCTGCCGGCCCACCGTCCGAAATCTC
>DATHXE010000684.1:0-7828 GCA_035459845.1 Tepidisphaeraceae bacterium
CACCGGTTTTCAAGACCGGCACCACCTCGACTGATGTTCAGGAAAGACAAGAGCTTAAGCGATCTGGGGCTATCCGCTTGGCGTCCGGCTTGTCGTTTCGCGCGATCACCCTCTCGGGCGGGGGCCGGGCTTAACGCCCCCGGGGTCCACAGGGGGCGATGGGCGATTAGCTTGCACCCACTGTGCGAGCGCGAACGTAACGGGGGGCAACCATGAGCACGAAGTAAGCGATCCAAGCCGCACGAAGCGTCGATTGAGTTCCTTCGCGAGTTGGTCTATTCGCGTCTCCCATCCGCACACCTCCACGTCGTGGCAGACCGGACGAACGCTCTGATCACGCCGGACACCTCCACCGACTCTTTCGAGCAGTACCCGAGCGGGCACGTGCGGCGTTACTCGCGTCGTACCGCCGGTCGAGCCATCGTACTGCGGCGTCACCACGAGTGGCGCTCGCGGCTCCGCACTGCCATTCCGATCCTGCCTCGGGCAACGCCAACCCATGGTCACGGCCCTCGTAAGCTTCGGCAAGGCACGGTGACCGCGCCCCTCCAAGTCCTTGCGGATGGCGTTCACCCCCTAAACGAGCTTCCACGTACCCAAGTACCATCAGCGGAAGAGTGGCGGTCGGGTTTGCGGAGATCTGATAATGGTTTGGCGTTCAGCCGGGGCAATTCTAGCGGTCTCGGCATGGGCCGGACTCGCGCCCGCCGCGGGGCCGGAGACGTTCGACGCCGTAGCCGCTCCCTTCCTCCAGACGTATTGCACCCGCTGTCACGACGGCAAAGTTCAGAAGGGGGAGTTTCGGCTCGACACGTTGGGCCGCGACTTCACTTCGCAGGCCGAAGCCGAGCGCTGGAGCGAGATGCGCTTCCGCGTGAGCTCGGGCGAGATGCCGCCGAAGAAGGAGCCCCAGCCGAAGGCGGAGGAACTCTCGAAGTTCGTCGGGTGGGTCTCGGCGCGGCTGGCGGAGGGCGAGGCGGCCCGGCTGGCGAAGCGCGGCCCGATCGCCCACTACCGGCTCAGTCGTGAGGAGTACGCGAACACCGTGCAGGACCTGCTCGGCGTGCACTACGACCCGTTCGTGCCCGGTGCGTTGAACGAAGACCCGCGATGGCACGGCTTCGATCGCATCGGCGCTAAGCTCTCGCTGTCGCCGTCGCACGTGGAACGGTACCTGAAGGCGGCCGAGGAGGTCGTCGGGTCGGCGTTCCCCGAACAGGGCGACCCGCTCAAGCAGTTCGTGTTCGACCCGACGAAGGGGAAGGAGCGGTGGCTCGAGGAGCACGGACTGAAGGGGCCGGTGCGAACGCTGCTCTGGCCGAACCGCCGCGTCGGGGACGCACGCCCCGGGAGCGGCGCCATCGTGATCGACAAGCCGGGCGCCTATCGGTTGCGCGTCCGGCTGAGCGGCGTGCGCCCCCCGGGCGGCCGGGCGCCGCACCTGACCCTCTGGAACACCCAGATGCGGACGTCGGTCTACGACGCGGACGTCCTTGCGCCCGAGGACGCGCCGATCACGCTCGAGTGGACTCAGTCCCTGTCGGCCGGCACGTACGCGTTGTGGAACAACATTCCCGGCATCAGCGAGAAGGCGGGCAACACCGCGACCGGCGGCCTGGACAACCGGCAGAACGTCTTCACGAATTCGCGCGAGGTGGGCCACCTCAACCCGGTGGGCTTCAAGCTGTTCGACGACAACCGGGGGGCCATTTACCCGTTGCTGCTCGTGGACAAGGTGGAGTGGGAAGGCCCGCTGGTGAGTGAGGCGTTTCAGAAGAAGCGGGCGGAGGCCTGGCCGAAGAACTTGGCGGTCTCGCCACCGCCGCCGGCGGCGGTGAAGGCTAAGGGAAAGCCCGGTGCGCCGCCGCCGCAGTCGTTGGATTTGAAGGAGGCTCGGGCGTCGCTCCACCGCTTCGCGTCGCGCGCCTGGCGGCGCCCGGCGACGGACACGGAGGTGGACCGCTTCGTGAAAATCGTGGAGGGCGAACTTGCCGTGGGCGAGCCGCCCGCCGCCGCATACCGGGCCGCCCTCGTCGGCATCCTCACGTCGAAGAACTTCTTTTACATCGCGGAAGGTTCTGCGGACGAGCGGCGGGACCAGGTCAACGACTGGGAACTGGCGTCGCGGCTGTCGTACCTCCTCTGGGGGTCGATGCCGGACGACGCCCTCTTCGCCGCGGCGGCCGACGGCAAGCTCCGCGACCCCCAGGTCCTCCGCGCCCAGTTCGCCCGGATGCTCGCGGACGGGAAGGTCGACCGCTTCACCGACGCCTTCCCGCACCAGTGGCTGCAACTCCATCGCGTCGGCGCGTTCGCGCCGGACCAGCGACTTTACCCCGACTACGACGCCTGGCTCGAACGCAGCATGGTGCTGGAAACCAAGGCCTACTTTCGCGCGATGCTCGGCGAGAACCGGTCGTTGCGGGAGTTCCTCACGTCGGACTGGACGGTGGTCAACGAGCGGTTGGCCCGGCACTACGGGCTGCCGGCGCCGGCGGGGCAGGGTTTTGAGAAGGTGGCGCTTCGCCCCGACGACCATCGCGGCGGCCTGCTCACGCAGGCGTCAATCCTGTCGTTGACGTCGGACGGCGCGCGGCACCGGCCGGTGCACCGTGGCGTGTGGGTGTCCGAGGCGATCTTCGGGCGCACGCCGCCGCCGCCACCCCCGAACGTCGACCCGCTCGAGCCCACGCCCGTCAACGAGCCGAAGGCGACGATCCGCCGGCAGCTCGAGGCGCACGCGACGAACGCCGTGTGCGCGTCCTGTCATCGGACGATCGACCCGCTCGGCTTCGCCTTCGACAACTTCGACGCCGTCGGCGCCTGGCGCACGGAGGAGCGGGTCGACGGCGGGAAGGGGACGAATCCGCCGGTCAACGCCTCGGGCGTGTTGCCGGACGGGCGGGCGTTCTCGGGCCCGGGCGAGTTCAAGGCGCTTCTCGCGGCGGACCTCGACCGCTTCGCCGAGGCGTTCGTCGGCCAACTGGCCACGTTCGCACTCCGCCGCGTAATGACGGTGGACGAT
This sequence comes from Tepidisphaeraceae bacterium, assembly GCA_035459845.1. GTDB lineage: Bacteria > Planctomycetota > Phycisphaerae > Tepidisphaerales > Tepidisphaeraceae > DASPKW01. Next base: position 3,026 of record DATHXE010000684.1, read on the forward strand.
CTTCCCCGGATCAAGGCCATCGCGGCCGCGACCAAGGCCGACGGGTATCCCCTGCGCGCCGTCCTCGAAGCGTTCGTGACGTCCGACCTGTTCCGGCAGCGATGACGAGAGGCCGTTCATGAAACTACTTGTCACCCGTCTCGTACTCGCCCTCGGCGTCGCCGGGCCCGCGCTCGGCGCCGATCCGAAGTCGGAATACGTGCCGAAACTGGGCGAGTTCCCGCCGGCGGACGTCGGCGTGTACCACGCGGGGGAACTCGTCACCGTCGACGCCATCAACCGCAAGGGTACGCTCCGCATCATCGGCAACCGCGACTTGGAGAAGTATCATTCATCCGAGGCCCAGCCGTTCGTCCTGCTCCCGTACGCCCGCGTCCGCTACCGCGGTGCCCCCGCCGAGCTCCGCGACATCCCGATCGGCACGGTGCTCCACGCGTACTGCGTCTATCCGCCGAACTACTCCAAGGAAGGTAAGCGGCCGGCGCTCGGGGCGTACGTCCAGCCTCAAGATCACGCGGTCTCGCTCGAGGACAGTTTCAGCTTTTACCAGCGTCGCGGGCAAGCTTGGAAAATCGAATCGATCGAGCCGGGGAAGCTGAACGTCGTCTCGACGGGCCCCGCGGAGGGGGACGGCCCCCTCGGGCGGCAGATGTTCAACTTCGACGACAGCACGCGCGTCTGGAAGGGGAAGGAGATCGGCGGCGTCGCAGACCTCGCGGCGGGGCAGACCGTGCAGTTCAACTTCACGTGGGCCGTGGATTGGGGGATGGGCCGGATGCACGTGACGGACGTGTGGGTGGACGACCTGAGCCGGTCCACCGCGGCGGAGCTTCAGCGGCAGATCCATATCCGGTACCTGCGCTACCATTGGCTCCCCGGTTGGGTCGAGCACGTCGAAGACCAGGGCGGCGGAAAGGGCATCCTCACCGTCGCGCTCTTTGCCGGCAGCGACGCCTCGCTTCTCGAACGGGTGAAGGCGGCGAGCCAGATCCACATCGCCGTCGCCGAGCCCACCCTCCGCACGTACATGCACGCCTACGACTCGAAGGGCGGCCCTCTGCTCGAAGTGAAGGCGACGCCCAAGCCGCCGTTCGGCCACTCCGGGCTTACCGTCCGGGTGCAGGTCGACGAGCTCCTCGAGGGGTACCGCCCCGGCCGGGTCGTCCGGATACGGCCCAACGACTTTCCCGCCGCCAAGTTGCCGCCCGAAGAGCGCATCCGGAATTAGCGCGCGCCGTCGCGACGGCCTCGTTCACGGTCACGTTGTTTCGATAATGGAGATGCACTCGATGCGCACGACCCGTTCACAAAGCTGGCTTCTCAATCGTCGTCACGTGCTGAGGGGGATCGGCGTATCGCTGGCCCTGCCGCTGCTCGACTGCATGGTGCCGCTCGCCGCCGCGGCTCCGGCCAAGCCGCGCGTCAAGCGCAGCGCCTTCGTGTACCTGCCGAACGGCGTGAACACCCTGGATTACCAGGTCACCTCCGCCGGCAAGGACTACGCGTTCTCGAAGTCGCTCGCCCCGCTCGCCAAGCACCGGGCCCACATTACCCCGTTGAGCGGCCTGCACCATCCCAACGGGGTCGGCAACCACCACAGCTGCATCGACATTTGGCTTACGGGCGCCAAGATCGGGCCGTCCGAGCGCAACACCATTTCCGCCGACCAGCTCATCGCCCAAGCGACCGCCCCGCACACCCGCTTCTCGTCCATCGAACTGTCCGCCGAGCGGGGCGGCGTCGCGGTCAACGGCGACGGCATCCACCTCCCCGCCCAGCGAAACCCGTCCGTCGTGTTCCGCGAGCTGTTCGAAGAATCGCCCGGCGGCGCGACGAAGCAGCGGCGCGGGCTCGAGCGCCGGGCGAGCATCCTCGACGCCGTCCTCGACGAGGCCAAATCCGTCGACGGCAAACTCGGCCGGGCGGACCGCGGGCGGCTCGACCAGTACCTCACCTCGGTCCGCGAGGTCGAGGTCCGCACCGAGCGAGCCAACGCCTGGCTCGACACCCCGCGGCCCGCGGTCAGCCCCGCGGACAAGTCGAAGGTCGACCGGAACGTCTCCACGGAACAGTTCGGCGAGTACCTCCGCACCATGTACGACCTCATGGTGCTCGCCTTCCAGACGGACCAGACCCGCGTCGCCACGTTCTGCTCCGGCTACGAGAACGGCGGGCCGGCCATCCCCGAGATCGCCATCGCGGCCCGCCACGGGCTGTCGCACCACAACGGCAACGCGAAGATGATGCGCGACCTCACGGCCAGCGACACCTTCAACATCCAGCAGTTCGCCTACTTCCTCGACCGCCTGGCCGAGGTCCGCGACGCGGACGGCCCGCTGCTCGACACCACGATGTGCCTCTACGGCAGCGGCATGGCTTACGGCCACGGCCACGGGAACGCCAACCTGCCCACCGTCTTCGCCGGCGGAACGGCCCTCGGCTTCCGGCACGGCCGGCACGTCGACTTCAACGCCCGCGGCAAGCCCGAGGGGTACACCTACGACCTCGCTGATCCCGGAAAGCATTACGCCATCTGCAACCGGCCGGTGAACGCCAACGCCCGGCTCAGCAATCTGCTCCTGACGATGGTCCAGAAGATGGGCGTGAACGCCGAGAAGTTCGGCGACAGCACCGGCGAGCTGTCCGAGATCGGCTGAAGCCGTACCCCGATCCGTGTCCTTCGGCCCTGGCGTGTCGACTCGTTCGAAAGGTTCCCTCATGCTCTTCCGCATCGCGATCTTCGGGGCGGTGCTTTGCTTGACGTTCTCGTGCCTGGCCGCCGAGGGGAAGGCCGCGGAGAAGGCGCCGCTGATTCTCGCCCATCGGGGCGGAGCTCACGAATACGAAGAAAACACGATGGAGGGCTTCAAGGCCTGTTACGAGCGCGGCGTCCGCGGTTTCGAGACCGACGTCCGCATGACGCGCGACGGCGTGCTCGTCATCCTGCACGACGACACCCTCAACCGCACACACACCGGGACCGGTGCGGTCGAAGACAAGACGGCCGACGAGTTGCGGGCCGTCACCACGAAGAAAGGCCAGAAGTTCCTGTTCCTCGACGAATTGCTCGAGTACTTCGCCGACAAGCCCGGCGTGTACATCGAATGGGAGATGAAGACGAGCAACAGGAAGCTTTATCCGGACGAGCGGATCGCGGACTACTGCGCCAAGCTCTACAAGCAGGCCACGGCCCGGATGCCCAAGGGGTCGAGCTACCTGTTCACGTCGTTCGACGAGCGCCCGCTCAAGGCGATCCGCGCGCTCGACGAGGTCACCCCGATCGCCCTCATCGCGGGCAAGCCGCTCTCGAAGGAGTTCATCGAGCAGGCCAAGCGGCTCAAGGCCACGCACATCGCGTGTCAGTTGAACGGCACGTCGCGCGCGATGGTCCGCGAAGCCCAGAAGCTGGGCTACAAGATCAACTGCTGGCCCGGCCACACGGTGCAGGACTACTACCTCGGCGTGGGCCTGGGCGTCGACGTCTCGTGTACCGACATCCCGACGAAGATCCAAAAGGTCAAGGAATCGCTGCCGACTCCCTGACGCGCGGCCGGCGGGTGGGGCCGCCCGCCCGCGTTCCGGGTCAGGCGAACAGGTCGGTGACGACGCGGCCGGCCACGTCGGTCAGGCGGAAGTCGCGCCCGGCGTAGTTACAGGTCAGGCGCTCGTGGTCGACGCCCAGCAGCGCCAGCAGGGTGGCGTGCAGGTCGTGGACGTGCACCTTGTCCTCCTGGGCGAAGTAGCCGTAGTCGTCGGTCGCGCCGTACGCGAAGCCCGGTTTGACGCCGCCGCCGGCGAGCCACATCGTGAACCCGTGGGGGTTGTGGTCGCGGCCGTCCTTGCCCTCGGCGGTGGGGGTGCGGCCGAACTCCCCGCCCCAGAGGACGACCGTGTCGTCCAGGAGCCCGCGGGCGCGGAGGTCCTTGAGGAACCCGGCGATCGGCTTGTCGACGGCGGCCGCGTTCTTCGCGTGGCCCTTGTGAAGGTTGCCGTGCTGGTCCCACTGCACCTGGCTGTCGGAGTGGGTGACCTGGACGAACCGGACGCCGCGCTCGAGGAAGCGGCGCGCCATCAGGCACTGGCGGCCGAAGTTCTCGGTGACCGGGTCGTCCATGCCGTAGAGCACGCGGGTGGCGGCCGACTCGCCGGCCAGGTCCTGGGCCTCGGGCATCGCCGACTGCATGCGGAACGCGAGCTCGAACGCGTTGATGCGGCCCTCCATCGCGTGGTCCGGGCCGGCGCGGCCCAGGTACTCGCGGTTGACCTCGGCGAGCAGGTCGAGCTGGCGGCGCTGGTCGGCCGGGGACAGGCGCGGGTTGGCGATGTGGCGGACGGCGGCCCGGTCGGCGGGGACGGCCGCGTTGCCGATCGGGGTGCCCTGGCAGTGGGCCGGGAGGAACGCCGCGCCCCAGTTGTTCACGCCGCCGTGGGCGAGCGTAGGACAGATCGTGATGAACCCGGGGAGGTTGTCGTTCTCCGAGCCCAGGCCGTAGACGACCCACGAGCCCATGCTGGGGCGGACCTGGGTGTCGCTGCCCGTGTGGATCTTGAGCAGCGCGCCGCCGTGCGCCGGGTTCGAGCCGTGCAGGGAGCGGACGACGCACAGCTCGTCGGCGCACGTCGCGACGTGCGGGAACAGCTCGCTGACCGGCAGGCCGCTCTGGCCGTGCTGCTTAAACGACCAAGGGGAGCGGAGGAGCTTGTTGGTCTTGGCGAACGTGATGCGCGGCCGCTGAAACGGGTAATCGCGGCCGTCGTCGCGCTGGAGGGCGGGCTTGGGGTCGAACGTGTCGACGTGCGACG
>DATHXE010000685.1:0-12912 GCA_035459845.1 Tepidisphaeraceae bacterium
CCCCCTGGGCGGGGGCGCATCCTCCCGAAGGACACGCCCCGCGCCGCCAGGGAAAAGCTCGCGTCGTATTCCGTAGCTCAACATTCCGATGTTGAGGACCGGCGCGGCACGCCAAGTCGCGCCCCTCGCGTTCGAGCGCTCCTCCTCAACATCGGAATGTTGAGCTACATGACGGCCGCCGCGCCCCATGCTTTCCTCCGTGCCCTCCGTGGTTCACTTTCGCACGCTCTCCCCCGGAAACCACTCTCCTTCACAAAGACTCCAGGCAAATAAAAAATGCCGGCCCGCCCACCAACTGCCTACGCTGGTGAGATCCTGTCGGTCAGCGGCAGACGGGCCGGCGGTACAGCGCGGCCGGTCGCCGACAACGCGTCGGCGACCACTTGCTCCAATTCCTGAACGTACTCCACGAATCGCTTCCGCCCCGTTTCCGTCAGCCGCACCAGAGTCTGCGGCCGGTTGTTCTTGAACCCCTTCCACACTTCCACCAGCGCCGCCTCCTGCAACATCGCCAAATGCCGGCTCAAATTCCCGTCCGTCAGCGCACATAACGACTTCAAATCGTTGAACAGCAGCCCCTCCGGGTGCGCCACGAGCGACGACATGATCGACAGCCGCGCCTTCTCGTGGATGACCCGCTCCAGCCGGTCGTACGCGTACCGCCCGGACTCCTTGTCGGCCTCCGGGTGCGCATCCTGGCGCGCGGGCTCATTGGATTCCGGCGCCGGCGACGAAGATGACGACTTCCGAGGGGGCATCACACAATCCTACACGACCCAAACCTCAAACCGATCCACCAACCCAAACTCGTTTTCTCTGCGCCTTCTCTGCGTCCCCCGCGTCTCTGCGGTGAACATTCCTCAGTCGCGCCGAGCCGGGTCGCGCTCCAGCGTCCAGTACAACACGCCCGCCGCCAGGAACTGCCCGACGCCGAAGATTGTGCCCATCGTCCACGGGCTGAACAGCAACGCGTGGTCGCCGCTGTCCGACGCCGTCACCGCCAGCGCCACCAGCCCGGCCAGCATGTAATACCCGCCGACGATCGTGATCGCCCTTGGCAGCACCTGCCGGCTGGCGAACACGCCCATCGAGAACAGCACCGCCCAGCACACCGGGAGCATGAACAAGTGCTCGCGGGCGAACAGGTTCATGGCGATCGTCAGCAGCGCCCCGCCCGCCAGGCACGGCGCGAACTGCTCCGCCGCCAGCACGGTCAGGTCCTTCTGCAGGGGCGAGTCGGCCCGCCGGCACCGCACGATCATGTGAACCGCCGCGGCCACCAGCGACACGACCGCCGCCGCCAGCCACACGAACATGAACCCGCGCGTGTTCCGGTGCGGCAGCGGCACGAGCACCGACTGCAGGCACGCGGCGACGACCGCCACGCACCCGCTGAACGCCGCCGTCACCGACCGATACCCGCGGAACAACCCGGCCCGGGCCATCTGCCGCCGGATCTCCGTGATCTGCGATAGCGCCTCGTTCAGCTCCATACCTCGCCTCCCATTGGCGTCCGTGCTTTATGCTGCAAAGGATAAGCGGTTGTCGGGGGACGTCAAGTGAAAAATTCCCGCGGACGAAATGACAAAGGACGAAATTCGAAATCCGAAGCAATGACCAAGCACGAATGACGAAGGTCGAAACGAGGATCCGCGCTACCGCGCGAACCACCCGTTTCGCCCTTCGTCATTCGTCCTTCGAATTTGATTCGTTCTTCGAGTTTCGTTCTTCGTCATTCACCGCTACGCGAACTTGAACCACCCCACGTTCCCCACCCCCGCCCCGCCCTCGAACGTCAGGTACACGTTCTGCACGCCCGTCACCCGCGTGATCGCCACCGACTGCGTCTGGTACGCGCCCCACGCCCCGGTCGACTTCACCGTGAGCCGGCCGACCACCGTCCCCGTCGGGCTGCCCAGGCGGACGACGATCTTCTTGCCCGCGAACGCCGCCGGCACGGCCACGTTCACGTCGAACCGCGTCGCCCCGGTCGTGCCGAAGTTGACGTTGTGGTAGCCGGCGTAGTCGCCCGTATCGACCGACCCGATCCCGCCGGCGTTGTACGTCAGCCCTCGCTGGGCCGTGAACGTCGACGCCTTGATCGCGCTGTACGCCGACCGCCCCGTCGTCGCCACCGGCCCGCTCGGCAGCGGCGCCTGCGGCTGTGCCACCAGCCGGAACTTGTTCAGGTTCATCACGTAGCCGGATGACCCGTTCGTGTCGAACGCGACGCGGACCACGTGCTTGCCCGCGGTCAGGCTGATCCCGGCCTTGCTGACCGTCCGGTAGGCCGACCACGATCCCGTGTTCGGCACCGCCATCGCGCCCGTCTTGTTCACCCCATCCACGTTCACGTGGAACGTCGCGCCGGTGCCCAGCCCGGACAGGCGCGTCTCCAGCGTGTACGTGCCCGCCGTCGGCACGGTCACCGTGTACTCGAGCCACTCGCCCGCCTTGATCGTGTGCACCTCGTACCCGCCGCCCGCGTCCGGCGTCCTGCCCATGTCGACGTTGGTCGCGCGGTAGACGCCGCCCGAGTTGCCGGCGGTCGTGTCGTAGTGGGTGACGCCCGCGGCGCCGTTGTCGAAGTTCTCCGCCTCGACCCAGTTCGGCGCGGCGACCGGCGTCCCGCTGAAGGGGCTCCGGGTCACCGGCGTCGGGGCGGGGGTCGGTACCGGCGTCGGCGCGGGGGCGGTCGCGCCGGCCCGGGCGTACGCGAGCTTGATGGCGGCGGCCACGTCGAGCCGCTTGTACCCCGACACGAGCTGCCCGCTGTCCGCCAGAATCGCCTGTATCTGCGCCGCCGTGAACCGCGGGTTGATCTGCTTGACCAGCGCCGCCGCCCCGGTGACGAACGGCGACGCGTACGAGTACCCCGTTCCGCCCACCCAGAACCGGTTCTGGCTCGACATGTCCAGCACGACCACGCCGCTGCCCGGCGCCACGATCTGCGCCCCGTTTCCGCCGATCACTGCCCCCGCCGCGTTCGTCATCCCCACGCTCATGCTCGGCCCGAACCCGCTCGGAGACGCGATGAACACGCCCGCGTTGTTCAACGCCGTCAGCTCGTCGCTCACCACCGCGTACTGGGCCGAGCTCACGCCCAGCGACAGGTTCACCGCGGTGATGTTGAACTTCACCCGGTTGGCGACCACGTACTGCAGCGCCTTTTCGAGGTGCGCCACGTTGAACGACAACCCGGTGTCCGCGATCTTCAGCGCCAGCAGCTTCGCCCCGGGCGCCACGCCCTCGTACTCCTTGTAGTCCGCCGACCCCGCCTGGTACGGGTTCCCCGTATTCGCGTAGTGCTTGGCCGCGATCGTCCCGCTGACCATCGTCCCGTGCCCCTGGCGGTCGGTCGCGTTGTTGTTGCCGTTGACGAAGTTCCACCCGCGGTTGTCGTCGACGTACCCGTTGCCGTCGTTGTCCCGCCCGTCCACCGGGTCGGCCGCGTTCACGGCGAACTTGCCCTGCAGCACCGGCGCGGCGAAGTTCGTCCCTGAGTCGATCACCGCCACCGTCTGCCCCGCACCCGTGACGGTCGGGTACGACGCGCGCGCCCGGTCCAACCCGATCTGCGTGTCCACCGGCCCCCACGCCAGCAAGCGCCGCTCCTCGAGCGACTCGACCCGCACCGACCCACGCGACGACGACGACGACAGCTTGGAATTCTTCAACATCGATCCCGAGTGCTGGGCGACCCCGCGCGCGAGACCGTCATCGCCGAGAGCCGAAGCTCAAGGTTGCCCCCGAACGGTGCAACCCGTTCGAGCGCGAACGACGACCACGCGAGGTCGCGATCCGAAAAACGACTTGTGACAACAGGGGGCGTTCGAATTCCCGCGATCCGGGTGCGAGACCCGGGGGGATGAGGCCGAGCGGGTGACTGACGATCGACCCGCAAAAGCCTCGTGCCGTGCGACCCACTCGGGAAGGGAATCGCAAGGCCAATCGGGATGAACGCTCCTGACCGCCGCCGGTCCGGTAAAAACCGGCCCGGGACGGGTCAGGCGAAACGCACCTTAGGGACCAGCCCCAAGACGGTCAAGCCCTCTCCCACCCCTTCGACAGCTTTTGGCGGCAGATTCTGCCGTGCAGTAGAAAAACCCCCGCCCCAACACTGGAAACACACCCCATCCCGTAATCCCCACTACAACGCGCTCCCCCTCCCCGAAGCTTAAAGCCCTACAAGGTGCACGTGACGCCCCGTTCCCCCCATCGCGCAACTTTCCCGAAGCACACCGCCGTGCGCACGTCCCGTCACCCGCGCGCCACTCTTCCCGCAATGGAAACCCCGAAAAATACGACCTCCCCAGCACCCCATCGCATTCCCGTGCGCGCCCCCCGTCACCCCACCATGACACCGCACGTTATAGCGGACGCTCTTTGAAATCCTCCACACCACTTCCCCCCGAACCACACCCCTGCCCGGTTCGGTACCGAGAAGTACCGAAAAGTACCGATTCGGTACCGCTTTGTCCCGCTTTTCAACCCCCGCCGATGACATCAACACTTGGCGCAAGCAGAAGTTAACGCCCCGGCCCCCCGCCAGACGTCAAAAAAAAACTACGCCCCCATCCCCAGCCGCCGCCCCACCCCCCGCATCACCCGCCCCGCCGCCATCCGCCAAGCCATCCCCTTTGGCAGCGCCGGTGCCGCCAGCCCCTCCACAATCGTCCGCGGCGTGCTCACCAGCTCCCGCAGTTTCTCTTCAAACTGCCACCGCGGAACGTACCGCGACCCGTAATTCACCGCGTGCTCCGGCACCATCCCCGTGTCCACCCACGTGAACCCGCGCTCCTTCAAATGCAGCAGCGCCCGCCCGTACGCCGCCTTCGTCGCGTTGCTCACCCTGTTGAACATCGACGACGCCGTCACGAACGACCCGATCTGCACGCCCCACACCCCGCCCGCGAGTTGGCCCTTGCCGATCGGCGTCGAGTCGTCCGTCGTCCACGCCTCGTACGAGTGCGCGTACCCCAGCCGGTGCATCGCGATCAGCCCCTCGACGAGTTCCGGCGTGACCCAAGTCTTCCCGAACCGCCCCAGGTCCGCCGACCCGCGCACGACCTCCTCGAACGCCGTGTCGAACCGCAGTTCGAACTTCTTCGAAAACACGTACCGCTTCTGCCCGTCCGGAATCCGAATGTCGTCCAGCGGCTGAATCCCCCGATGATCCCACGCGACCCACCCGACGTCCCCCTCCTTCCCGTTCACGAAATCCGGCATCCGCCCGTTGGCGTAATGCCACACGAGTTGCCACGGGTCGGGTCGGACGGGGAGGTATCGCACGCACCCCACTTATCGGTCATTTCCGCTCCGCATACCACTGGTCGCGCCAGCGCAAAAGAAAGCCCACGGAGCTCGCTCCGTGGGTTCTGTTCCTGGGGGAAAACTCGAGTGTCCCGGATCGTCTACAGGTCCTTCTTCCCCGTCGCCGGCGCCGGCGCGATCCGCCGCTGCATCGCCTCGCGGAGCTTTTCGGACTGCTCCGGCGTGAGCGTCTTTTCCATGTCGCCGCGGAGCTCGTCGAAGATGGCCTTCATCTTCTCACGGGCCTCGGGCGTCGCCCGGCCCCCGGTCAGTTCGCCGCGCAGGGCCTCGAACTTCTTCTGGGCCGTCTCGAACGACGCGGTCATCTTGGTCTTCTGCTCGTCGCTCAGGTTCAGGTCCTTCAGGGCGCCCTGGAGCGCCCCGAGCATCCCGGCCGGCCCGCCCGCGGCGCCACCGCCCGCCATCAGCGCGTCGAGCTTCTTCACCTGCTCCGCGGTCAGCACGGCCTTGACCTTCGCGAGCGTCGACTCGCGCAACGCCAGCATGTCCGCCCGCCCGTCCGCGCCAGGCGGGATCTCGGCCGCCTTCTTCTGCGCCTCGGCGGCGATCTCGTCGACCTTCTTCTTCTGGTCGTCGGTCAGGTCGAGCTGGTACGCGATCGCCTTGATGCGGTCGCCGATCGCCGCCGCGCCGAGCCCGCCGGCCCGGCCGCCCGCCGGCCGCGCCGGCGCCTCCGCCTTCTTCGGCTCCTCGGCCGTCGTCCGCGACACCGGCGTCGCCACCGCCACCACCGCCAACCCGAGCCCCAGCACGCGCGACAGGTTCATGATCCACGCTCCGCTAAATGATTCGATTCATATCGACGCCGACACGTTGTACCACCGCACCCCCCAACGTGTGACACAAACCGATATTGCCCCCCGGCGGTCGCGCCCGGTATCGTCCGGGCCATGCGATACGCCACCAAGTACACGGACGAACAACTCGTCGACGCCCTGCGCGAGGTCGCGGCCAACGGGGTCAAGCGGCAGGACGCCCCCGACCGCGTACAGCCGCCCAACCTCTGCGCGTTCATCAACAACATCCCGCGCCCCGAGCGCGAGCGACTGCTGGACATCGTGTACCCACCGGACGCGAAGTGAGTCTCAGTCAGCTGCGGGTCAACGACCTGCTGACGCGTCGCTCGCCCGACACGCGCCCTGCGCGCGGAGACGCACTTCGCAGACTTCGACGCGTCAGCAACGCGTTGCGTCGCAGCTACCCCTGTTACCCCACCGCGCTCCCGCCCTCGTTGGCGCGCTGCTCCTCGGCGATGTCCGCCGCCACCGCCATCGACAAATCGTTCACCTTCCGCGCCTCGCGCATGTTGACCTCTTCCCACCGGCGGACCTTCCCATCCTTGCCGATGATCACCGTCCCGCGCTTCGTGCAGTTGTACGGCTCCTCGCCGGCCCACATGTCGTACGCCTTGGCCATCTTCCGGGTCGGGTCGGAGAGCAGCGTGTAGGGGATCTTGTACTGGCTCTTGTACGCCGCGTGCGAGTACGGCGAGTCGCACGACACCCCGAACACGACCGTGTCTGCCGACGGCGCGATCGTCCCCAGCGCCGGCCCGAACGTGCAGTGCTCCTCGGTGCACGTGGGCGAAAAATCCATCGGGTAGAACAGCAGCACGACGTCCTTCCCGCGCAGTTCCGACAGCTTCACGCGGGTCCGGTTCTTCGTGTCGTCGGTCGGCAGGTCGAAGTCGGGGGCGGCGTCGCCGGGCTTGAGGGGCATGGGAGGTCTCCTTGGGTTGGTGGGGGATGATAAGGGTGGAGTGTTCCGGGCGGCAATGGGGAACGGGCGGTAACGAGTAACGAGTGATGCTTAAGCAGACCGACACCCCCTTAAGCATCACTCGTTACTCGTTACCGCCGCTTGCAGGGCGCCCGCTCGAACACCCACGCCGCATCCCCCGCGCAACCCCGCTATACTCCCTCATCATGAAGTTCGGGCGGATCAAGCGACAGCACGGGCGGGTGGGCGGGCTCGACGAGCTGCTCAACCGGATCGTCAAGGAGTGCCCGCACGTGTCGCGGATCATCCCCGGCCGGATCAAGACCCGCCGCGGCCACACGGCCCCGAGCTTCAAGGTGCAGTACCCGACCGAGGCGGGGCTCAAGTGCCAGTACACCGGCACCGGAACCGTACAGGAGGTATTTTTGATTTGTGCGGACGCCGACGCTTTAAGGCGGTGGCTGATCGAGCAGGAGATCGCCCATGAATGACGCGCTGAACGTCGACGCCCCGCCGCCGCCGCTGCCGGCCGCGCAGGTGATCTCGTACGCGTCGCCGTCGATGGTCAAACCGCGGATCACGTTCCGCGGGGCCGTGGCGACGCTGGTCGTCGGCGGGGGGTTCCTGGTGCTGACGATCGTGTTCGTGATGGTCGCGGCCGCGCTGTTCCGGCAGTACGAGGAGCGGCGGAACTTCCGGTCGGCGCTCGAGCCGCTCGGCGTCTTCGTGGCCGTGCTCGCAGGGGTGTCGTTCATTCTCGGCGTGATCGTCGTCTTCATGGGCCTCAAGGGCGTTCGCCAGCGCGAGACCGTCTAGGCGAGCCCGCTTCAGCGGGCGGGTCGCGCAGCGAGGCGAGCACGAATCGCAACGCACAGAGCAATATCACGAAGCGCACCCGTCCCCCCGTGCCCTCTTCAGGCCAATACCTCGTTGGTGACTCGGCCACTAACTTACCCGGGCCGATGGAGTCAAAGCTCCGGTCGTTCGGTGTGGTTTACTCGTAACAAGTTGCTGCGATGAGGTGTGCGATGAAGAAGCGGCGGATTCTGGCGGGATTTCTGGCGTTGGTGATGGCGGGCCCCGTGTCGTCGGCCGGGGCCGTCGAGACGGGTGGGCCGCTCGTGGCGGACGTGGCGGCGCAGGGCAAGACGCGGGCCCACGGGCTCGAGTTCGTGATGCCCGAGGGGTGGACCAGGGCGTCGAACAACGAGGGCAACTTGCTGATCATGCCGCCGGGCATCCCGGCCGGGCACCGGTGCGAGATCCACATCTCGGCGTTCACGCAGCACCTCAAGCGGCTCGACCAACATTCGCAGGACAGCCTCGACAACCTGCACCGCGACTTCCGCAACGTGAAGGTCGTGCAGCCGACGCGCGTCGAGACGCTCCCGACCGGCGTGAAGGCGGCGACGCTGATCTGCACGGCCAACGAGAAGGACGAAAAGCTCCCGCCGATCCGCGTGCACTTCATCGACGCGGACGGGAACGGCGACGGCAAGGAGCCCACGACCGCCGAGGGCATCGCGTTCGTCGCCAGCAGCTCCGAGCTGTGGGAGAAGCACTGGCCGACGTACCAGGCGTTTTTGAAGACGATCTCGTTCCCGAGCCACACCAAGCTGGCCGAGCCGAAGGACGGGTTCGGGCTGACGATGTACACGGTCTACACGTGCGTCGACTTCTGCGAGTGGTTCATGGACGTGCCGTTCACGCAGGAGCAGCGGGCGGTGATGCAGCAGTACATGGTCGACGTGTGGCGGGGCGAGGACGCCAAGAGCAAGGAGGAGCGCGAGGGTCTGCAGGAGATCATCAAGGCGAGCAACGAGGTGGCCAAGCTGTGGGAGCCGGCGAAGAAGAAGCTGGCCCGCGAGGCGGTGCGGCAGGAGGCGCTGGCCCAGTGGCGCAAGGAGGCGGCGACGGACAAGATGGCCGCGTTCATGATCGGGATCTACGACGCGGCGAACAAGCCGATCGCCCAGGGCAAGGCCGGCGAGCCGGCGCTGACGCGGCAGGGCGCCGACGCGACGATGGAAGTCCTGCACTTCATGGCGAGCAAGGCCGCCGGGTACGACGTCGAGCCGGGCAAGCAGCAGAAGGACGAGTTCGCGCAGAAGCTGGCGGCGGCGTACGCCCTGACGCCGGCCGAGATGAAGACGGAGATCGCGCAGATGCCGCTGTACTGGGCGGCCCTGCGCGTGCAGTGGCCCGAGTTGCCGGCGGACGAGCGGAAGAAGCTCGCCGACGCGTGGGGCGCGTCCGAGGCGATCAAGCCGATCATCGAGGAGATCAAGAAGGCCAAGGCGAAGGCGGCGGCCGACCGGGTCTACAAGCCGACCGAGCAGCTGGCGGCGATGCAGAAGCTTTACCAGCAGCAGCAGAACGCGGCGATGATCTCGAACATGATGGCGATGCAGCACCGGACGAACATGACGATCATCAATAACATCGGGTCGAGCAATTACCGGTACGAGTACAAGACGGTGTACCGGTATCGGTGACGGCGAGCCCGCTTCAGCGGGCGGGTCGCGAAGCGAATAGTCAGTAGTCAGTAGTCAGTAGCAAACGACGAGACCCCGGGCGCGTTGAATCGCGTACCGGGGTTTTCGTCTGATTATTCCCCCGCGCCCGGCGACGGGTCGATGGGGGTCGAGAGGTCGGGGGCGAAGCCGCGGCGCATGGTGTTCTCGGTGATCGTTCTCGGCCAGGTGAACTGGAGGAGGTAGTCGGGGCCGCCGGCCTTGGAGCCGACGCCGGAGAGGTGGTAGCCGCCGAAGGGTTGGCGGTCGACGAGGGCGCCGGTGCACTTGCGGTTGACGTAGAGGTTCCCGACGCGGAATTGGCGGCGGACTTTGTCGATGGCGGCGGGGGAGCGGGAGTAGAGGCCGCCGGTCAGGGCGTAGGGGGTGCCGTTGGCGATGGTCAGGGCGTGGTCGAGGGAGTCGGCGCGGAGGACGGCGAGGACGGGGCCGAAGATTTCGTCCTGGGCGAGGAAGGAGGTGGGGGGGACGTCGCGGAAGATGTGAGGGGCGATGAAAAGTCCTGAGTGCTGAGTCCTGAGTCCCGAGGTGGGAGTTGCGGGCTCCGCGGGGTGGGCGAGCGTGAGGCCTTCGGATTTGGCGCGGGCGATGGCGGCGAGGATGCGGTCGTACGCGTCCTGATCGATGACGGGGCCGTAGGCGACGCTGGGGTCGTCGGCGGGGCCGACGGTGAGGCTGGCGGCGGCCTCGGAGAGCCGCGCGACGAACTGGTCGTAGATCGCGGTGTGGACGATGGCGCGGGAGCAGGCGCTGCACTTCTGGCCGGCATAGCCGAAGGCGGCGCCGAGGACGCCGGCGACGGCCTCGTCGAGGTCGGCGTCCTCGTCGACGATGACGGCGTTCTTGCCGCCCATCTCGGTGATGACGCGCTTGACGTGGGTCTGGCCGGGGGGCGTTTTACTCGCCTGCTCGGTGATGGCCAGGCCGACGGCGCGGGAGCCGGTGAAAACGATGGTGGCGACGTCGGGGGAGTTCACGAGAACGGGGCCGACGGTCTCGCCGACGCCGGGGAGGTAGTTGACGACGCCGGGCGGCAGGCCGGCCTCGTCGAACGCGGCCATGAGCTTGGCGGCGATGACGGACGATTGCTCGGCGGGCTTCATAATGGCCGTGTTGCCGGTGACGACGGCGGCGACGGTCATGCCGGTGAGGATGGCCAGCGGGAAGTTCCAGGGGGCGATGACGACGGTCACGCCGCGCGGCTCGTAGAGGTTGAGGTTGTCCTCGCCGGGGACGGTGCGGCGCCAGCCGCCGGCGAGTCGGACGGCCTCGCGCGCGTAGTACTCGCAGAAGTCGATGGCCTCGGCGACGTCGGCGTCGGCCTCGCGCCAGGGCTTGCCGGTCTCGTAGACGGCCCATGCGGCGAGGGCGAAGCGGTCGCGGCGGAGGATTTGGCCGACGCGGAGGATGAGGGTCGCGCGATTTTCGGCCGGGACGTCGCGCCATGATTCGAACGCTCGTTTGGCAACGGCGATGGCGTCCATCGCGGTGACCTCGTCGGCCGCACCGCACCAGCCGACCACCTCGGCGGGGTCGGACGGGTTAACCGACACGATCCGGGCGTCGTCCAACGTCGCCTCCAACCGGAGGTTGACATAGTAAGACTTGCCGAACTCCGCCCGAACCGCCGCGAGCGCGCGGCGCATCGCCTCGCGGTTTTCGCCCTTCGAGAAGTCCGTGAGCGGCTCGTTCCGGAAAGGTTGAACCACGAAGTCACGAAGGTCACGAAGAAGACCATCGGCCCCATCCTCATTCTTCTTCGTGTGCTTCGTGCCTTCGTGGTTCATTCTCCGCGTGATCAGGCGAAGCGGGTTCATGAGCAGTTTCTCCTCCGGGACGTTCTCGAGGAACCCCGCGCGCAGGAACGACTCGTTGCTCGTGTTCTCCAGGAGCCGGCGGACGAGGTAGGCCATGCCGGGGAGGAGCTGACCGACCGGGGCGTAGACGCGGACGCGGCGGCCGAGCTGTTTGAGGGCGGTCTTGATCGGGTCGGCCATGCCGTAGAGGAGTTGGAACTCGACGGCGCCGGGGGCGAGGTTGAGGCGCTCTGCATACGCCAGCGCGAACGCGATCGAGCGGATGTTGTGGCTGGCGATCGCGGGGCGGAGATGGGCGGCGTTGTCGAGCAGCAGGCGCGTGCAGGCCTCGTAGTTGGCGTCCGTCTCGGGCTTGGTGGGCCAGACGGGAATGGGCCAGTCGTTTTGTTGCGCTACGACGTTCTCGAAATCCCAGTACGCGCCTTTGACGAGGCGGACCCAGACGGGCACGCCGCGCGATCGCGCCCATTCGGCGAGGGCGCGGAGGTCGTTTTGCGTGTCCTTCAGATACGCCTGGATGGCGATGCCGACGTCGGGCCAGGTGCGGAACTCGTCCTCTTCGAGGACGTCGCGGAAGATCGCGATCGTCGCGTCCTTGAACGCGTACTGCTCCATGTCGACGTTGATCAAGACGCCGCGGCTTTTGGCCAGGCGCAGGATGGGCCGCAGCCGCTCGCGGACGGCCCGGCTGGTGCCGGCGGGGTCGATCGGGTCGAACTGGCTGAAGAAAGAGGAGAGCTTGACCGAGACGTTGACCTTGGGGATCGGGCCGCGGTCGTCTCGGTCGAGGGTCGGATCTTCGGGCCAACTTGCGGCGTCGGTGGCGAGGGCTTCGATCAGTTCGAGGTAGAAGCGCTGGTACGCATCCGCCTCGCTGGCGGCTAAGACCGCCTCGCCGAGCACGTCGATCGTGAACGTGAGGCCTTGGGCGCGGAGCTTTCGGACGGCGGCGATGGCCTCGCGTGCGTCGGCGGCGGCGATGAACCGGCGGGCCATGCGGCGCGTACCCCAGAGGGTGGCGCCCGACGCCATCCGGCCGAGCAGGCCGTTGCCGCCGGGCACGAGTTTCAGGCCGGCGCGGGCGGGCCAGGGGAGGTGCTCGCTGACGCCCCCGAGATATTCCTTGAGGTGGCGGTTGACCTGCGCGGGCGTCTTGAGGACGGGGAGGACGTCGACGAGGCGGAAAAGCTGCGCCTTGACGCGGTCGTCGCCCATCGCGATGGCCATGAGCCGGCGGTCGAGCCAGCCCTCGCCCGCGGGGGCCTTGCGCGCCGCAGCGAAGAGCGCGCGGCCGATGGCGAGGGTGCGGGCGTCGAGATCGTCGGCAGTGGTGGCGGCGCGATCGACGTCGATTTCCGGCACGGCGGACATACGCACCATCATATGCCTCATGCGAAATGACGGCGCGCGCGCGCGCGGCGCGGGCTACGAACTCCTCGCGCGTCGAGCGGTCCGATCCGGGGCGTCGCCTCAGGCTGCGCCTCCGGCGTGAAGACGTGGGGTGGTCG
>DATHXE010000686.1:0-8892 GCA_035459845.1 Tepidisphaeraceae bacterium
GCGTGGGCGACGCGCTGGGGGTAGATGCGCCAGGTCTGGGCGACGCGCCAGTCATCCACGGCCAGCCCGTACCCGGGGCGGAGGCAGAAGCCGGCGAGGTTGAACCAGCGGGCCTCGTGGGCGTCGGAGAGGCGGCGACCCGGCTCGACTTCGAGGAGCGCTTCCCAGAGAGATCGCATGAACGTCGAGGGCCAGTCGTTGCGGGGGATGGCGCTCAACTGCTCGATCTTCTTGACGAGCGATTCGGGGCGGTCGGCGGCGCCTTTGGTGAACGCCGAGCGGACCGCGCCGATCGAGTCGGTGACGACTTGCTGGTCGACGACGCCCTCGGTCTCGGCGCCGCCGGTCGCGTGGGTGGCGTAGTCGGAGCGCTGGGTGGCGCGGACGTCGAAGGCAAGTCGCCAGGTGCGGTCGCCGGCCGCCTCGGCGAGCCAGAGCTCGAGGGTGCCGATCTCGGTCAGGCGGGCGTGGAGCTGGACGCGGACGGTATCGGCGGCGGACTTTCGGCCGGACTGGAGCACAGTGCGGATGGGCGGGAGGTCGCGCATCTGCTCGGGGTCGACGCCGACGATCGCGCCGGCGGGGTCGGTGGTGCGGAGGCTGGAGTAGTAGAGGGGGAACTCGACCGGCTGGCGGATCAGGAGCTCGAAGGTGCGGCCGGGGACGGTGACGTCGAGGCCTTCTTCGGTGCCGGCGGGGAGGATCGAAATCGCGGATTGCGGATTGCGGATTGCGGATCGGGTGGCAGACGCGCCGCCCTCTTCATGTTTCATGTCTTCATGCTTCACGCTTCCCGAAGTCGGCGTGTCGACACCCAGATAGTACGTGCGCGCCAGCCCTCCCGAGATCCGCACCCCGTGGCCGCGGCGGACCATGCCGTAGTAGGCCGCGCCACGGGCGACGGCGAGGTCGAGGCGGTCGTTTTCGAGGACGGTGGGGCACCAGGGGTGGGCGAGGCTCGAGGAGAACCAGTCGCCGATGGTGTCGATCAGGCGCTGGCGGAGGATGGGAGATTCGAACAGGCCGCCGTTGAAGAGGAGGAGGTCGGGGCGGGATGGATCGGAGGAGATGGTGGGATGGGGGGGTGGTGTGGTGGGGGGTGGGGGCGCGCTCCCGATCGCCCCATCTGCCCATCCCACCATCTCCTTTTCCCCGGCGAAGCGGTGCGAGACGAGGAACGAAGCGAGGTACTTCGTGATGGCGGCGTCCGGCGCGTACGGCAGGCCGAACTCGCCAAAGCCGGATCGGCGGGTGGCGGGCTTGTCGGTGAGGCGGACGCGCGGGAGGAAGCCTTCGACGAGGACCTGTTCGACTTCGGCGCGGGTGACGTCGACCTGGAGGGCGCCGCCAATGAGTTTGGAGCCGCCGCCGGAGACGGAGATGGTGAGGGTGTCGGGCGGGTGGTCGCCGAGAAGCGTTTCCTTGAGGGCCCGGCAGGTGCGGACGAGGGGCCCCCACTGGCGTGGGTCGAGCTTGCCGCCCTCGCCTTTCAAACGGCGTTCGACGTGGTGGGCGAGGGCGAGGTCGAGGTTGTCGCCGCCGAGGATGAGGTGCTCGCCGACGGCGACGCGGATGAATTGTAAGGCGGGGGTACCCGCGTCAATTGTCCATTGTCCATTGTCAATTGTGGGAACGCTCCGCACGCGGATGAGGGAGAAGTCGGTGGTGCCGCCCCCGACGTCGCACACGAGAATCTTCTGGCCCTCCTTGACGTGTGATTCCCACGCCGGCCCCTGCTTGTGGATCCACGCGTAAAACGCGGCCTGCGGTTCTTCGAGCAGGGTCACCCGCGCGATGCCGGCGGAGCGGGCGGCGTCGACGGTGAGTTCGCGGGCGACCTCGTCGAAGCTGGCGGGGACGGTGAGGACGACGTCCTGGGTCGCCAGCGGGTGGGCGGGGTGGGCGGCGTCCCAGGCCTGGCGCATGTGGAGGAGGTACCGGCGGCTGGCCTCGACGGCGGAGACCTTCGTCACGCCGTCGGCGGCGCGCCAGGGGAGGAGGTCGGCGGTGCGGTCGACGCCGGCGTGCGACAGCCACGACTTGGCCGAGACGACCAGCCGCCCCGGGACGGCGGCGCCGTGTTCGCGGGCGAAGAGGCCGACGACGTAGGGCGGTTGGTTCGCGCCCAGTTCCCCCGGCGCGGGCTCGTAGTGGAACGACGGAAGGACGTCGCGCGATTCGATCTCATTCGCGCCGACGTGCTGCGGAATGGCGAAGTCCCGGACGCACCAGGCCTTCTCATCCGTGTCGACGTAGGCGACCGCGCTGTTGGTCGTGCCGAGGTCGATGCCGATCACGTAGCGGGGCTTGGGTTGGTCGTCGGGGGCTCCCATTTCGAGCGGGAATTTACACGAGGGGGGCGGATCGTGCGAACGTCGCCGGGGTGCACGAGGCTCCTCCCCATGGAAGTCCCCCCGCGAATTATTCTGCATGAACTTGCCATAACCTCAGGACGCATTACATTATCCGACCAGTGGGTTGGCCGCGTCGACTTTGGCGCACGGCCACGAGTAATCGTTCCGACCACGCATACTGGAAGGAAGGCGCGCGATGCTTCATTCTCCGATTCGCCCTTGGTGTTTCGCCCCGCGGTTCTGGTCATTCGTGCTGCTCGGGGCGCTCGTCGCTGCGGCGCCGACCGCCAAGGCGGTCGTGACCATCGAATACCTGGTCCTCGGGACGTTCCTCAACAACAGCGTGGACGGCTCGCTGGTCTACAACAACAACGCGACAAACGTCTTCAGCCCCACGTCCGCGCTGGTGGTGGACCCGGCGGCGGAGTTCGTGTACGCCGACGCGACCCGGTCGCTGACCGCAAACTTCGACACGACCGGCCGGCTCGACCTGACGGCCACCAACCCCGACCCGTTCCAGTTGATCTTCAAGAGCCCGATCTTCGTTGGCAAAGAGCTCGACAGCATCTTCAACGTCCCCGACACCTTTCCCGGCGGGCTCTCGAGCTCGCTCGTGGGGGACACGATCACGATCAACTTCGGGGGCGGGGCGCCCGGAACTTACGCGGCGTCGTTCGCGATCGTGACGCCGGGCGCCAGTGCCGTGCCCCTGCCGGCGGCGGTGTGGGCGGGATTGGCGTTGGGCGCCGCGGTGGTGGCGCGCAAGCGGCGCTCGTCGCGCGCGTCTTAGGCAGGTCCGCGTACGAACGTGAGCAATGGCGAGGAGCCTGGTGACGGTGGTCGCCAGGCTCCTTTGCTGCGTTGTATTTGAATGTCCGGCGACGTGGACTGCTTACCGGTTCACGTCGACGAGCAACTCGTTCCCCGGGCGATTCGCCAGCGTCTCGTTCCGCTCCCCCGAATCCGCGACGTACTGGGCGGCCCACCGCCGCACCTCGGCGATGTGCACGTTTCGGCCCGGGCAATCGGTCGCCTTCGTGTCGCCGTGGGCGATCACGTTGTTCGCCGAGACCTTGTACGTCTTCATCAGGTACCCGACGAGTTTGGCGAGCGACTGGCGCTGGGCGGCGCTCAGGCGGTCGTTGTCGAAGTTGCCGACCAGGCAGATGCCGATCCCGAACTTGTTGAACTCGTTGTCGGGCGTCTTCGCGTGGGCGCCGTGCTTCTGCTTGGGCCAGCGGCTGCCGACCTCGACGGCGCCGTCACGCGTGTCGGACCCGTTGCCGATCACGAAGTGGTACCCGAGCTCGTCCCACCCCTTCTGGCGGTGCATGCGGTCGAACGCGGCGGCGCCGCCGGTGGGCGTGGCGCTGTGGTGGATGACGATGTACTTCCACGGCCCGTCGGCCTTGGCGGTCGTGGGCACCCAGTCGCGCGGGACGGTGATCGCCGGGATCGTCGGCTTCTTGATGTCGGGGATCGTCGACCGGACGACCGGGGGCGTCGGGGGGACGACGACGGTCGGGGCCGGCGGCTGGACCAGCGGACCGTTGAACGTGGCCGCGGGAAGCGTCTCGATAACGCCCCCCTGCTGCTGCTGCGCGCAACCGACCGCCCAGAGCAGGCCGGGCATCACGAGACAGAGGGAGAGCTTGCGAATACGGCCAGAAGCGTCAGCCATCCGTGGCCCCGTGGGTGTGGGGGAGTAATCGATCGCCACGCGTCGTGACCTTTCGAAAAAGGGGCGAAGCGCGGCCGGGCGTCCGTGCCCGGCAACGGGCAATCCCTGCCCGTGCCGCTAACCTTCTATCGGACGGGGGGAATTAATTCCATTGGGCCTGGCGGTGAAACGTGAAGACGTGATGCGTGACGATGTGGGGGAAATGCGGGTGGGGGCGAGGGTTAACGGAGAGAGATGGTGGGATGGGGAGAGGGTGTGATGGGGGGAAGGGCGTGCTCCCCACCACACCATCACCCCATCTCACGATCAATTACTTCTGCTCGTACACCGTCTCCCCCGGCGGGTAGCAGATTAATTCCACCGCGTTGCCGAACGGGTCATGAATGTAGATGCCAGTCGTGCCATCCCGATGACGGTCGATCGGAAGCCCCGCAGCCGTGGCGGCAGCCGTCAGCTCCGATTCGGTGACTCGCACAGCGACGTGCGGCGGGTGCTGGGTCGGCGTGACCAGTGCGAGCTTCTGGCCGCCGACGTTCAGGAAGGCCCACGTGGCGTCCTGGTAGAGGACGGTCGCGCCCAGGCGCGTCTTGTACCACTCGACGCTGGCCGGGATGTCGGACGACGGAACGGCGGTGTGGTCGAAGGTCATTTTCGAAATTGTAGGCGGAGGCGACGGCCGTCCCGCCGCCCCCGAGGTCAGCGCCGCCGCGGCCGCCGGGCGAACCCGGTCGCGAGTCCGACGAGCACCGCCGCGGCGGTGCCGGGCTCGGGGACGACGATCTGGATCGCGTTCATCATCCCGCGCGACTCGGTGCTTCCGGCGGCGCCGTTAGCGATAACGTAGAGCGACTCGCCGGCGGCCAGGGTGACGGTCTGGGTCGCGTACTGATCTCCGGCGATCCAAGTCGTGTTGCCGGTAGCCTGGAGGTTGCCGACGATCGCGGGCGTGAGAGAGCTGAACGTGAAGGTCGACGACGCCGCTCCGGTGGCGACGTAGAGGGCCTCGGAGGACGTGTTGTTGCTGGCGTTCGTGTTCCGGAGGACGCCGAAGATGGTGTACGTCCCCGCGGCCAGGCCGTCGATCCGGACGCCGACCGACGCGGTGGTGGAGCCGCCCGCCGCGCCTAACTTGAAGATGCCGTCCTGCGCCGCGGTGCCGTTGTAGTCGGACCCGAGCGTGGCGGCGGTCGAACCGGTCAGGTTGGTCGCGACCGACGGGGCGGAGAAACTGGTGACGCCGATCGCCGACCCCTGCCCGATCACGACCGACACGCCGGTCGCCGTCGTCCCGTCGGAATTGAGTACGGTCCCGGCGGCGCGGTTGGTGTCGAAGATGGTGTTCCACGACGTCTCGGCCGTCGGGATGGCCCCGGTCGCGTGAGCCGGGCTGTTCGCCGGGAACGTGATGGCCGACGTCGGGCCCATGTCGAGCATGATGGCGGCGAGCGCGGGGCTCGCGAGGCCTAAGGACATTGCCGCGATTGCGGCCCGAAAGAGCTTTCTCATCGTCTCCGCCTCGAGTGATTCGTAACCGGGGACGCGGCCGGCGTTCCGCCGCTTCGATAGCGGATCGGCGCAGACCTCGTCCCGGATACCTCCGGCAGTCAACTCTACCTGAAAAGGGGCGAGCGGGGCCAATGAAATCCGGCGAGGGTACTGTGGAGGCCGTTTTCCGGTGCACAGGCCGGCTTCCGACGTCCCCCATTTTAACAGACGGGCCGTCGAGCCTCGCCCCTGGCCTTACCGCGCCATGCGCACCTGCACGCCCGCGCTGTCCAGAATCCGGTAATCCGAGATCCGGAACTTGATCATGTCGAGCTGGTTGGCGCCGGCGTTGGGCGGCAGGGTAAACGTGACGCGCGACCGGCCGTCGCCGCGGGCCATGAGGGTCTGGGCCCTGGGGTCGAACTCCATCTGGTCGGCCAGGACGTCCGCGCCGCCCGGGCCGACGAAGTGCAGGCCGCCCGAGGCGGTGACGCGCTTCATCGCGACCTTCTGCTCGGCCGGCTTATCCGCCGGCGGCTTGGGGGCGTCGGGGGCCGCGGCAAGTTGCTCGAGCTCGGCGTTCACGCGGTCGGCCTGGAGGCGGTACTGCTTGTCCTTGTCCTTGTCGTCCTGGAAGACGATCACGACCTGGTTCTGCCCGTCGCCGAGCATGGTCGCGACGCGGGTCGCGTCGTCATACGTGAACGACTTGGGCCAGAGGAAGGCGGTCGTGCCGCGGTTGTCGCCACCGTCGGGTGCCGCGGGCTTGGCGGGCGCGGGGGCTACGCCGGGCTGCGGCGCGGGGGCGGCGGCGGCAACGGCGCGGTGGTCCTCGACGATCATCCGCCCGGGCACGGGGATGTTCATCGACCGCCCGAGCAGGTCGTACGAGATCGTCGGGGCCTCGAGGTGCGTCCGGCGGAGGATGTTGCCGTTGTCGGCGAGCGTGACGGACGAGACCTCGGCGGCCTCGTTGAAACTGATCGTGCGGACGGTCTTGGCGCCCATGGCGCCGTACGGATTCGCCTTCTGTGACTTGCTCGCGCCCTCGATCGCGGCGGCGGCGACCGCACCGGGCTTCCCGTCGGTCGGCCGCGTCGTCGGCGGGGCGTCGGCGAGCGTCATCCGCACGCGGTTGCCCTTGGCGGTGTTGGTCGCGCCGTCGGCGTCCTTCATGACCGCGACGACCCCGCCGAGCACGTCGACGGTGTTGGCCTTCGCGTCGGCGGCGAGAGACTGCGTCCACGTGACGGTGATCGGCCGCTCGGGCGCTGGTTGAGCGATCGCGGCCGCCGCCGCGGGGGGCTGGGGCGCCGCGGGAGCCGCGGGGCCCGCGCCGGGGAGCGCGGGCGCCTTCGCGTCCTGCACCCCGGTCATCGATCCGGCGCCGAACACGTCGAGGCGCTGGTCGTCCGGCAACACGACGATGGTCGGGCCGGTCAGCTTGTTCTTCTTATCGATCAGCGTGGCCGTTGGCTGGCCGAGCAGCTTCAGGACGTTCTTCCCGTCCTTGTTGTCGACGATGAGCTGGTCGGCGATGGCCTGCGTCCCGTCCTTGCCCATCACCTTGACGTTGGTGGAAGCGAGGAGCGATTCGAGCTCGACCGGCGCGGTGTCGGCGCTGTCGGCCTTCGGCTTCTTCGCGACGGGCGCGGTCGCGGGATTGGCCGGCGCGGGTTGCACGAGAGCGCCGCCGCCCGCGACGGTCGTCGGCCGCGTGCTCGGGCGCAGCGTCACCGCGAGCCGCCCGGCGCGAAGGTCCTGTTCCGGATCCACGGCGTGCACGCCGCCGTCCGCGATGATCGTCCGCGGGTAGACCTTGCCGTCCGGCGTGCGCGCCGTCTGCAGGTCAAGCCGCTGGCAGTCGATCACCTGCGTCTTCTTCGACGAATCCGTCAGCTCGCAGTGCACCGTCCCGGTCGCGATCATCTGGCGCAAGTCCGACCGGAACGCCGGCGCGGGCTTGGTCGTCGCGCCCGCGACTCCCACCGGGCTCGCGACCTTCGCACCCGACGCGCCCAGCTCGCGCTCGACCTTCGCGTGTTCAACCCGAGTCGCCTCGGCGAGCTTCGTGAGCTCGTCGGCGCGGATCATGTTCCGGCCGAGCTGAGTGGCCTGGTCCTGTAGCGACTGGCGCTCCGTCTTACGCGCGCTCAGCTCATCCGTCAGCGCCTTGGACTCCTCGGGCGTGGCCTTCGGGTCACCGGCCGCGATCTCCGTCAGCCGCTTCTGGATCTCGCGGAGGCGGGCGTCGGTCGCGTCGAGCGTGGCGAGGAGCTTCGACTGCCGCGCGGACAGGTCCTCCCCGCCCGTGACGGTCTGGAACTCGGCCTGGGCCTTCTTCAGCTCGGCGGCGAGCGCGTCCCGTCGGCCCACGAGAATCGCCTGCGCCGGATCACCGACAACGGCAGCCGGCGCGGCGGGGGCGACGACGCTGATCTTCGGGGCGGCGCCGGCCTGCGCGCCGGGTCGCGGCGTGTTGTCGAATGCGAGTTCGAGGTGCTGCGAGCGCAGCTTGAGCTGGCCGGGACGGTCGACGGCCACGTCGCCCTCGAGCGTCGCGCGGTCGATGTTCATGCTGCCCGCGAACGGCGATGCGGCGGCGGGCTTCGTCGTCGGCTTGGTCGCCGAACTCAGCATCAGCGTACCCACGCCGCCCGTTACCGGCGCGGTCGTCGCGACGCCTGGTAGTTTGGCCGTCGCCTGGACGGCGTCGGGCGCGGCCTTGGGCTTCTCGGGCGGGGCTTCGAAATAGAGCGTGCAGGACTTGGTCCACTTGGCCGTCAGCGGCGCGCCGGGCTTGCCGTTGTCGTCCTCCTGGGGGAACGTCGCCTCGGACTTTCCGCCGAGGACCGCCTTGTGGTTGGCCTGGTCGAAATCCATCAGGGCCGTGCGGACGATCGCGCCCTTGGCGTCGCGCAGGACGACGGGCTGGTCGGGACCGACCGGCACGAGGTTCATGATCTGCTCGCGGGTGCGGTAGGTGAGCACGCCGCACTCGATCGTCGAGCCGGTGGAGACGGCCTTGACGGGCGCGCCGTCGAGGCGGACGACCGCGTCGCCGGAGCGCAGCGGGCTCTCGGGCTCGGCCGTCAGCGGCTTGATGGTCAGCGCGCCGGTCCAGGTGATGGTGATCGGCGTCTCGGGCGGCTCGCCCGGGCGCGACGTCGCCGTGCGGGTGGTCGGCCGAGGCCGCCGCGCGACGGCGGGCTTCGTGGCGGGTGCGGGTTTCGGCTTGGCCGCCTCGGCGGCGGCCGCAGCAGCAGCCGCGTCGAGCGCGGCGCGCTTCGGCGAACGGGTAGACGGCGACGTCGCCGCGACCGCGGGTTGGGTTGTCGCATTCGTCGCCGGCGGGGCCGCTTCAGCGGCTCT
>DATHXE010000687.1:0-8744 GCA_035459845.1 Tepidisphaeraceae bacterium
ATGGACGACTCGCTCCGCGACTTCGTCACCCGCAACCCCGACGTGACCCACCTCCGCAAGCTCTGCCGCGAGCGCGGCCTGGTCACCCTCCGCCAGGACGGCTTCGACAAGGTCATGAAGGGCATGACCACGATCGACGAGATCCTCCGCGTCACGGAGGGGATCTGATGTTTCACCATCCACCCCGATACCCCGAAGCCGTCATCCTGAGGTACTCCGAAGGATCTAGCCCCGAACCTCAAGGCCAGTCGATTTCGTCGTCCACGATCGAAAACCGGTTCTTAGCCCTGACCCCGTTCGTGACGATCCAACTATAGCACGGCATTTCCGAGCGACCAGAAAACCCCGAGCCACCCATGATCAACGACATCCTCCGAGCCGCGGTGCAGAACAAGGCGTCGGACGTCCACATTACCGTGGGCGCCCCCCCGCTCTTCCGCGTCAACACCGTCATGGCCCCCAGCGACTTCCCCATCATCACCCCCGAGGGCGCCCTCCGCCTGCTCAAGGAGATCCTCCCCGAGAAGCGCTTCCCCGGCTTCGAAGAGCTCCGCGACGCCGACTTCTCGTACGAGATCCCCGGCGTCGGCCGGTTCCGCGTCAACGCCCACTACCAGCGCAAGTCGATCGCGATCGCGATCCGTACCATCAACGACAAGGTCCGCCAGATCGAGCAGCTCTTCCTCCCCGAGATCTGCTCCAAGCTGACCCACCTCCCGCGTGGCCTGATCCTGGTCACCGGCCCGACCGGCTCGGGCAAGAGCACGACGCTCGCCGCCATGGTCGACGCCGTCAACCGCCGCGACGCCGGTCACATCATCACCATCGAGGACCCGATCGAGTACGCCTTCGTCTCCGCCAAGAGCTGCATCGAGCAGCGCGAGATCGGCGCCGACTGTCCGACGTTCCACTCCGGCCTCCGCCACGCCCTGCGCCAGGACCCGGACGTCATCCTGGTCGGCGAAATGCGCGACCTCGAGACGACCGCCGCCGCGATCACCGCCGCCGAGACGGGCCACCTGGTGTTCAGCACGCTGCACACGGTCAACGCCCCGCAGACGATCGAACGTATCATCGATATTTACCCGTCGGACCAGCAGAACCAGATCCGGTCGATGCTCGCCAACACGCTCCAGGCGGTGCTCAGCCAGACGCTGTTCAAGCGCTCCGACCAGCCGGGCATGATCCCGGCGGTCGAGGTCATGCTGTGCACGCCCGCCGTCCGCAACTGCATCCGCGAGAACCGGATCTTCGAAATCCCGAACATCATCTCGACCAGCCGCGCGCTGGGCATGCAGTCGCTCGACGACTCGATCAAGCAGTTGTTCGTCAACGGGTACATCACCCGCGAGGACGCGGTCGCCCAGGCCGCCCACCCCGAGAAGTTGGACCGCAGCCTGGCCGCCTAAGGAGAAGGCCGACGGACGAGGGCCGCGGGATGACCCACTCATCCTTCATCCTTCTTCCTTCATCCTTGAGTAACCCATGCCCACGTACCGCTACGAGTCGAAAAACGCGTCCGGCAAGGTGTCGTCCGGCGTCATTTCCGGCGCCAACCTCTCCGCCGCCTCCGCCGAGATCCGCGCCCGCGGCGAGTACATCCTCGCGCTGGCGCCCGTCGACGAGACCAAGCGCAAGGGCTTCTCCCTCAAGGACATCAATTTGTCCTTCGGCCCCGGCGCAAAGGACGTCCAGGCGTTCACCGGCCAGCTCGCGGTCATGATCCGCGCAGGCATCTCGATCCGCGCCGCCATCGAGGGCATCTCCGACCAGGTCGTGAACGTCAAGTTCAAGGCCATGCTCGTCCAGATGAAGAAGGACGTCGAGGGCGGCAAGCAGTTCTCCGAAGCGCTCATGCGCTACCCGAAGATCTTCAGCCCGCTGTACATCAACATGGTGAAGGCGTCGGAACTGTCCGGCGGCTTCTCCAAGATGCTCGACCGCATCGCCACCTACCTGACCCAGCAGATCGAGACCACGTCCATGGTCCGGGGCGCGATGATCTACCCCGGCATCATCGGCTTCCTCGCCGTCGGCACGACCATCTTCCTCCTCACCTTCGTCCTCCCCCGCTTCCTCGTCATCTTCAAGGGCAAGGAGGCCAGCCTCCCCGCGCCCACCAAGCTGCTCATGGCCCTGAGCAGCTTCATGGTCAACTACTGGTACGTCCTGATCTTCGGCCTGATCGCCGCCATCTGGGGCTTCATGCTGATGATCAAGACCGACTGGGGCCGCATCTGGTGGGACAAGGTCAAGCTCTGCGTCCCCCTGTTCAAGAAGCTCTTCCGCGCCCTCTACATCAGCCGGTCGCTGCACACGATGGGCCAGCTGATCAACGCCGGCGTCCCCATCCTGGACACGCTCGGCATCACCGCCGAGATCAGCGGCAACGTCATCTACAAGCGCATGTGGCGCAGCGTCTACACGGCCGTCAAGCAGGGCAAGAAGATCTCCACCCCGCTGACCAAGAACCCCCTGCTCCCCCGCTCGGTCGTGCAGATGATCGGGGCCGGCGAGGAGTCCGGTAAGCTCGGCGAGGTGCTCGACGAGGTGTCCGAGTTCTACGCCCGCGAGCTCCGCGCCGTCATCAAGGGCGTGACGGCCATGATCGAACCCCTCATGATCGTCCTCATGGGCTCGATCGTCGGCTTCATCGCCATGTCGATCATCCTCCCGATCTTCAAGCTCTCGAGCATGGTCAAGTAGCCGATCGCTCATCGCACGTACGAGCGGCGTGGTCACCTCGGGTGACCACGCCGTTCCCGTTTGATGAGAACCCGATAATCCCGGGCTTACCCCGTTTGACTGTGCCCCGATTCAATCCGATATCTTGAGTGATGACCCCGTTTACCGCGCAACGTCGGCGACACCCCGCTCGCGCCCGCGGGTTCACGCTCGTCGAGGCCGCGATCACCACCGTGATCATCGGCGTCGGCTGCGTCGCCCTGCTCGAGCTCCTCGGCGCCGGCACCGTCGCCAACAAGGAGAGCGCCCAGCTCACCACCGCCATGAACCTCGCCGGCAACGTCCGCGAGGCCATGTCCAGCCTCTACTACTCCGACCCGACCGCCTCCACCCACTGGGGCCCCGAGACCGGCGAGACCGCCGTCAGCGCCTTCGACGACCTCGACGACTTCGACGGCTGGTCCTCCAGCCCCGGCAACCCGATCGACGCCCGCCGCGCCCGCCTCAGCAACGACTACGCCGCCTGGGCACAGTCCATCAAGGTCGAGAGCATCAACCCGGCTAACCTCCAGGCCACCATCAGTCACCTGACCCTCGCCCCCGACCAGCGCCCGACCTGCCGGGTCACCGTCACCGTCAGTCACCACGGTCACACCGTTTACACGCAGACCTGGATCGCCGCCTACGCCGACCCGTCGTCGCCGTAAGCCCCTCCGCCCGGCGGGCCCGCGTCCCCGCCGTCTTGAGTCGCCCGCGCCCAGAAAGTGCGTCCGCCGGGGAGCACTGCCCGAGGACCTCGCCATGCACAGACCCACGCCCCCGCCGACCCGCCGGACTCTCCGCGACCGCCGCTCCCGCCCCGGCATCAGCGCCGTCATCGCGATGATGTTCCTGATCCTCTTCGGATCCCTCGCCCTCGGCTTCTACGCCGCCGTCAACACGTCCGTCCAGGTCGCCGGCAACGAAACCCACGCCCGCCACGCCCTGCTCTCGGCCGAGTCCGGCGTCGAGTTCGTCCGCTACGTCCTGGGCAACGTCAACATCCCGCCGCAGACGCCCGACGACCAGATCTGGTCCGAGGTCTGCACCCAGGTCAAGGCCCAGCTCGACGGCACCGCCAACGTCAACAACACCACCCTCTCCCTGCCCGCCGGCGAGACCTGGGTCCTCCCCACGGTCAACCTGCCCACCGGCGGCACCTTCCAGGCCACCCTCCAGAAGAACGGCGAGCACGTCACCGTCACCGTCGCCGGCATCGACCCCCGCGGCGTCACCGGCCGACGCATCCGCGTCGACTTCGCCCGCGCCCAGCGCGCCAGCCGCATCTTCGACTACGGCGTCGCCTCCAAGAGCGCCATCTCCATGTCCGGTAAGGCCGTCATCACCGGCGCAGCCAACAACCTGTCCCGCGGCAGCGCCCTCTCGGCCACCAACAACCCGGTCCCCCTCACCATGACCGGCACCCCCTCGATCTCCGGCGACTTCTCCTACACCAACCCCGCCGGCGCACCCGCCTTCGCCAACGGCTCCATCGCCGGTTACAAGCCCACCGAGTCCGAGTTCCTCGACCACGTCCACGGCGGCGTCCAGGAGCCCGAGTTCCCCACCATCGACTCCAAGTCCTTCGAGAAATACGTCCCCTCCGCCACCGCCGCCCCGGGCCCCCAGGTCATCGCCACCAACCCCTCGTCCTCCCGCAAGTCCTTCACCAACATCCGCATCAAGGCCAACGCCAACCCGTCCTTCGCCGGCGGCTCGGTCATGACCGGCGTCATCTACATCGAGACCCCCAACAAGATCACCTTCACCGGCGGCGTCACCGTCCAGGGCGTCATCGTCGTCCAGAACAACCCGACCGGCGACATCTCCTCCAACGAGATCAAGTTCGGCGGCAACGTCCTCCACCAGGGCGTCGAGTCCCTCCCCAACACCGACCCCTTCGTCGGCCTGAACAAGCTCGGCGGCACCTTCCTCCTCGCCCCCAAGTTCACCGTCTCGATGCACGGCAACTCCAACACCGTCGGCGGCACCATCGTCACCGGCGCGCTCGACATCACCGGCACCGCCGGGGCCACAGTCAGCGGGACCGTCATCAACCTCGAGGACACCCGCGTCAACCTCACCGGCACGTCCGACATCGTCATCTCCTCGACCGGCACCACCAACTACCCCACCGGCGTGACCTTCGGAAAGCACTTCGCCGCCCTCCCCGGCACCTACCAGGAGCTCCCATGAACCCCCTTCGAATCCCGCCCGCCAAAGCGGGCTCACCGAGGCGCAAGGGGCTCTCGCTCGCGGAAATCCTAATCTCTCTGGCGATCACCTCGTCCCTCCTGACCGCCGTCGGCGCCGCCTTCCACTCCGCCTCGACCGTCGTCGAGAACAACGACAAGTTCTTCCGCGCAACCCAGTCCGCCCGCGTCGCCCTCAACCAGATCCTCACCGAGGTCCGCCGGTGCGACGCCATCAACGATAGCCGTATCAGCGCCACGCTCCTGCCCATCCTCCGCCCCGCCGAGACCCGCCCGGCCAATGAGGCCATGCGGTTCTACAAGTACATCCCCGCGACCCAGCAGCTCGTCCTCTACTTCGAGTACGTCGACGGGACCCTCAGCCCCGAGTACCCGATCGCCCAGTCCGTCCAGTCCGCCCCCTTCTCCTGGGACACCGGCCCCGACTCCAACAACCACACCGCCGTCCTCCGCGTCTCCGCCGCCATCGACGTCAAGCTCGGCAAAGACCAGATCCGCCTCAGCGGATCCGCCGCACCCCGACGTGCGATCACGTATAAGTAACGCGCGCGACGTTCACGTTTAGCCGCGACCCGCAGGGCAAGCGACAGCGCCGCCCGAAGGGGAGCGCGTCTTGCGGACCCCCATCAAGTCCGCGGCCACGCCGCCATCACCGCCCCGACCGACATCAGCCCGATCCCCGCCCAGTTCACCCCGCTCGGCCGCTCGCCCAGGAACGCGACCGCGAGCACCACCGCCAGCGGCATGCTCATCTTGTCGATCGGCATCACGCGCGACGCGTCCCCGCCCGGCGCCGCCAGCGCCATGAACATGAACACCCACGACGCCGCCCCGGCAATCCCGGTCAGCGCCGCGAATCCGAACGCCTTCGCGTCGAACTCCTTCAAACCGCCCCACCCGCTGATGATCGTGACCAGCACGATCACCGCCAGCGCCTGCACGACGCTCCTCACGGCCGTCACCACGTTCGGGTCCAGCCGCTCGACCCCGCGCTTGCCCAGCGGCGCGATCGCCGCCGCCGACACCGCGCCCAGCGCCGCGTAAGCCAACCACCGGTAGTTCTCCATGGCGGGGATCGTACCCACCCCCGGCGCGGTCCGCGGCGCGCCCTCCCCGCGCGAGGCAGCCGCCCGCTTGCCCCGGGCCCGATTGTATCGGACATCTGTTACGGACATCGCGCACCGACCTCGTCGCAACCCGTCGTACGGGGCCCCGCGGCGCCGGCACCCTCTCCCCCGCCGCGCGCCGGGCAAGCCCCACCCGGGGGCAGGACTCACGTCCTGCCCCCTCTTCAATTCCCCCCGCCCAGCACCATAAGGCTTGGTCACTTCAGCGACCGAGTCCCCCACCCTCACATCTTTACGTTTTTCGTCTTTTCGTTTTCACCCCCCACCACCCCATCCCACCACCTCCCCATCGCCGACTGCCCTACAATCCCCCACCCATGAAGTACTTCTACGGCGAATTCGACGGCCAGGAGTTCCCCTCCCCCGACAAGCTCTTCGGCTTCGACCAGATGATGCAGTTCATCATGGAGCACGGCGACCAGGCCCTCAAGGCCCTACAGCAGATGCTCAACGACCCCAAGAAGCCCGAGCATTCCGAGCTCCTCGAAGAGCTCATCAAGCAGGGCCTGCTCGACAAGGACGGTAAGGGCAAACTGAACCTCACCCCCAAGGCCGTCGGCCGAATGCAACGGAAGGCCCTGGCCGAGGTCTTCGCCAACCTCCGCATCGGTCAGCGCGAGGGCCACGAGAAAACCACCCCCGGCGCAGGCGGCGAACGCATCGAGGGCACCAAGCCCTACCAGTTCGGCGACCCCGTCTCCGAACTCGACATCCACGCGACGCTGAAGAACGCGATGCAGCGCGCCGCGGAGAAGCCAGAAGTCAGAAGCCAGAAGTCAGACGCCCTCAGTCCTCAATCGGCAATCGGCAATCGGCAATCGGCAATCCCTCGCACCACTATCAAGTTCACAGAGCGCGATTTCGAGCTCCACCTCCACGAGGGCATGACCAACTGCTCCACCGTCGTCCTCCTCGACATGTCCGGCTCCATGATGCGCTACGGCCGGTTCTCCGCCGCCAAGCAGGTCGCCATGGCCATGCAGGCCCTGATCCGCCAGCGCTTCCCCCAGGACTCGATCGACTTCGTCGGCTTTTACTCCGGCGCCAGCAAGATCAGCGAGGCCCAGCTCCCGCTGACCATGCCCAAGCCCGTCACGATCTACGACTACCAGGTCAAACTCAAAGTCCCGATCGACCAGCTCGACCGCGCCCCCCAGCACTTCACCAACCTGCACCTGGGCCTCCAGCTCGCCCGCCGACTCCTCCAGAAGCGCGCCAGCGAGAACAAGCAGATCTTCATCGTCACCGACGGCCAACCCACCGCCCACGTCGAAGGCGACTTCGTCCACCTCCTCTACCCCCCCGACCCCAAATCCACCCTGGCCACTCTCAAAGAAGCGATGCTGGCCGTAAGAGAAAACTGCCGCATCAGCACCTTCGCCCTGATCGAAGACTACTGGGGCATGGACTGGGTCGGCTTCGTCGACCAACTCACCAAGCTCACCAAGGGCGTCGCGTTCTACACCAGCAGCGACCAGCTCGCGAGCTGCATCATGGAAAGCTACCTGAGCGGCCGCAAGAAGAAGACCCATATCGCGTGACGGTGCGACAGTCATCAGTCCCGCCGACGTCGACGGCCGGCCAACGTGGCACACGCGGCCGCCCCCAGCACCGCCACAGCGCCCGGCTCGGGCACGTGCACGACCACGACCAGGCTCTTCGTCGTCCAACTCCCCGCGTTGGCCGTCAGCGTCCAGTCCGGGGCTTGTCCCGCAGTAGGGTTGTTGCCGATCCCGAGTTCGCTCGTGCGCACGGCCCCCCAGGCGTTATAGGCGAATAGCGTCTGCCCGGCGGTCCCCGATCCAGCCCCGTCGATGTCGTAATTGTGGACCTGCATCGACGCGTGCCCGTTGCTCGTGCCGGCCCCGCCGTCGCCGAAGTCGTAGGTCGTGGCGGACGCGTTGAGAACCGGCCCCCCACTCCCGGCGGCGCGGCCGTTCGTCTGGTTGTAATTGCTCGGCCAGAACTCGACGTTGCCCGTCGTGATCCCCGTGCCCGTGACGATCCCCGCCACGTTCGAGGACACGTTCATGTTCGACACGTTCTGCTGGTAGAACTCGGCCGACGTCGTGCTCGGCACGCCGGTGCGATCGGCGCGGTTCGTGAAGCCCGCCGCGTCGAACGTCACGAATACCCACCCGTTCGGCCGGCCCGCCGCGGTCGCCCCGTCGAGCTCGAAGTAGTAGCCGACCCGGTCGAACGACCCGTTGGGGATCGACGCGGCGTTGTTCGTCTTGTACCCGCCGGCCCCGGTCAGCACGCCCGCCGTGTTCCACCCGGCGGAGGTCGTGGGGATGTCCAGCTCGTACACGACCACGTAATCCGCCCGCTCGGCGGGCGACACGTTATCGATGAACGCCGCGCCCGCGGACGGCGCCAGATACGCGGCAGTTGCGACCCCGACGATTCGGCAGAATGATTTCATCGTTCCCTCCTCCAAGGGGTGGCGGCCCGGTAACAGCACAGCCGCTCTCCGGCCGCGCCATCTATACGCGTGACTTTACACCATGTTGGGTGAGCGTAGCGTCGTCAGGGAGACACATCAGACATCCGCACGATCCCGACATCGGCGACGGGGAGGCCTCGTGAAAATGGGCGAAGTTTGCCGTCGGGGACCTCCAATTCTTGTCGCGACGCGCCTCCCATCGTCACAGCCGACGTCTGCGCGAAGAGCGACGCA
>DATHXE010000688.1:0-2483 GCA_035459845.1 Tepidisphaeraceae bacterium
TCGATTCACCGGCGCCGCGCTCGATGTACCGGCCGACGAAGGCGGCGAAGAGGGCGAGCTTGCCGGTCTCGAACTGGGCGTCGACGGCGTGGCGGAGGACGTCGGTGTCGCCGTTCTCGCTCCAGTCGAAGCCCGCGCCGACGACGAGGAGGTCCTTCTTCAGGCCGAGCGCGGATTGGTCGGCGTAGGCCTTCCAGTCGCCGAAGACCTTGTATTGGGCGCGGCCGTAAACGCCGAAGTCGAACCCGTTGGTCGGCGGGTCCTGGAAGTTGGTGTTGACCGAGCCGTAGCCGTCGGAGAAGCCGACGAGCGCCTGGATTGAGCCGTCCTTGCCGTCGTCGTAGTTCAGCTCGACGCCCTGGGAGTAGACGTCGCCGTTGAACAGGACCTGTCCGACGAGCGAGACGTCGACGGCGAGCTTGCGCCTCGAACTGGTGGCGGTCTCCTGGTAGATCAGCTCCTTGTAGTTGCCGGCCTTGACGGCGAAGCGGTCGGCGAACTGCCAACGGACGTAGGCCTCCTCGTTGACGAGATTGCCGGTCTTGCGGTCGGTCGCCCACATGAAATGGTAGACGAGTTTGGGGGAAAAGGCGTTGCCGTCGAACGTGAGCTTGAGGCGGCGCATCTCGAACCCATTGTCGGCGTTGTCGCGGCCTTCGGACTTGCCGTTCTCGTTGAAGCTGGAGACGGAGCGCAACTGGAGCCACAGGCCGGGGCTGAGAGAGAAGTTGCCGTCGGCGGAGCGGATCTGGAACTTGTCGTCGACGTACCCGCCGTAGAACGAGGAGGTTTCGGCGAGCAGGGTGGAGCGCTTGTCGGCGTCGCGGAGGACGGAATCGACGGCGGCCTCGACGTCGGCGGCGGTGTAGGCGGGCTTGGCGGCGACCGCCTCGTCCTGCTTGGCACGGAGCTCGCGAACTTCGGCGCGGAGGGCCTCGATTTCCTGTTGGAGATCGGCCGCGGGCGGGGCCGTGGGCTCAGCGGCGCCGGCGAGGGACGCCGACCACGCGAGGGCGGCGGCGGATACGAG
The DNA here is from genome assembly GCA_035459845.1 of Tepidisphaeraceae bacterium. Taxonomy (GTDB): domain Bacteria; phylum Planctomycetota; class Phycisphaerae; order Tepidisphaerales; family Tepidisphaeraceae; genus DASPKW01. Next base: position 1,031 of record DATHXE010000688.1, read on the forward strand.
TAGCTTTCCTTTGGCCACTGAACAGACTCCTTGCGGTGTGCGCCGGTGATTGACGGCGCGGTTGCCTGACATCGTAGACCGACGAACGGTTCGCCGGGTCTTGAGTTGTGATTTGCGATTGATCGAGTGAGGCACGCGCCCTGAGCGGTGATTCGCGTGTCGCGGACGATTGGACGCGCCCCGCGAGCGGGCCGGCTTCAAGGGGCCGTCATGGTGCGGAAAGTTCCCAGACGCGGTCCCAGTTAGGGGTGCGGTTGGCGACGGGGCCGTGAGTGCCGGCGGCGCTCGGGTCCTTGACCGCCTCGACGTCGCCGCGGTCGCGGGTCTCGGCGTGGCCGTCCCAGAAGACGACGTTGATCCGGTCGTTGCGGCTGCTATGGCGGTACGCGACGAACGCGGTCTCGTCCTCCGCGTCGCGGCGCTCGTCGAACCCGTCGACGCGGAAGTAGTGGGCCGAGTGCTGCGGCTGGAGGTGCGGGGTCATCGCGTCGGCGAACATCAGCTTGTCGGACGGGCTCTTGACGCGCGTCGCCTTGACGCCGGCGAACTCGGTGGCGGCGTTCCACGTTTTGTCGGCGGGCTGGGTGAAGATCGGCGTGCCCACGTAATTGACGTGGCGGGCGTTGTAACCGTAGCTGAAACCGATGTGGGCGCCCTGGCGGTTGGTCTGCTCGTCGTTCGCCTGGCTGGCATCCGGGCAGACGAAGCCTTCGGGGTAGCGCCCGCCGTTACCGCTGCCGGGGACCCAGTCGGGCATGCCGAGCGCGGAGCGGAAGCCGTTATTGTTGAACCACACGGTTCGCTTCTTGACGGTGGTGCCGGGCCAGACGTCGTTGTCGTTGCCCTGAATGGGCGGGACGGCCCACCCGCGCCAGTCGGACACGTATTGCACTTGCGCGAGGCCGATCGAGCGGAGGTTGGCGAGGCACTTGGTGGCGCTAGCGCTGCGGCGGGCCTTGGCGAGGGACGGGAGCAGCACCGAAATCAGGACGGCGATGATCCCGATGACCACGAGCAACTCGACCAGGGTGAATGCCCCGCGAGAAACGCAGCGGGCGGGCGTTCCGTGCCCTGAACCTGCGCTAAGTCCTTTCCGATAATCATTCTGCGTCATTCCTACTTCTCCTACTTGAGTAGGAGGAATATACGGCGAGGCTTGGGGTCCGGGCAATCGGAAGTGGGAATGCGCCTAGTGGAACAGACACGCGGGCGGCGACGGCGGCGCGCCCATTCGCAATAGGGCCGGCGTGACGATGGGATTTTGTATGGACGCGACAACCGGTGGGGTGGATCAGCGAACGGCATTGCCGCGGACGCGGAGGGCGATGTAGGAGCCGCGGGAGAGGCGGTCCTCCTTGCCGGCGCCGGCCTCGATGACGATCGCCGACGCGGTCAGGAGTTTCTTCTCCTGGACGTTGATCGCGTAGCAGCGGGTTTGGCAGAGGCCGCACCC
>DATHXE010000689.1:0-1775 GCA_035459845.1 Tepidisphaeraceae bacterium
GGATGGCTTTCAGCCGGCTGGCACATCCGTTGCCTCATGCATGGCGTCGCCGGTTGGAGCGGTCGAAAGACTGATACGATTGGCGACGCTTACTAAATCCATTCTTCCCCCCGATGTGGTAGGTGCTTTCTCCCACAACCCGAAGCACCTGCCACCAGCTCCATTCGAAGCCGCTCTTGCCCGGGGCGGCTTTTTTTACGCGCCTCGTGCGCGTAAGAATTGAACCACGAAGGACCACGACGACCGCCTCACGGCGCACAGTCGGTGCTTCGTGGTTCTTGTTTATGGCGACGATCCTCCCCCTCTTCACCCAGCACTCGCGCTCCTGGCGCGACAACCGCTACGTCTACCCGGTCGTCTCCCGCCGCTCCAAGGGGCTGTCGATCGGCGTGAACCTCAACCCCGACAAGGTCTGCAACTTCGACTGCGTCTACTGCTGCGTCGACCGCACCACCCCGCCGACGATCCGCACCGTCGACCTGACCGTGCTCGAAACAGAGCTCGACCACCTGCTCGCCATCACCGTGAGCGGCGAGCTGTGGGCGAGCCCGCCGTTCGACGCGACGCCGCCGCCCCTGCGCCGCCTCAACGACGTCGCCTTCTCCGGCGCCGGCGAGCCCACCTCCTACAAGCACTTCGGCGACGCCTGCCAGATCTCCGCGCGGCTTCTGGAAAAGCACCACCTCCACTCTCCCCCCCTGCCGTCCGTCGCGACCGACCCCGTCAAGCTCGTCGTCATCACCAACGCCACCCTCTTCCACCGTCCCGCCGTGCGCGACGCCCTCGCCTACCTCGACCACCACAACGGCGAGATTTGGGCGAAGCTCGACGCCGGCACCGAAGCGTACTACCGCCAGATCGAGCGGACGAGCATCCCCCTGTCGCGCGTCGTGGCCAACATCCTCGACGCCGGCCGGCCCCGCCCGATCGTCATCCAGTCCCTTTTCCTCCGCCTGCACGACGTCGGCCCTTCCGCCGACGAGATCACCGCGTACGTCGGCCAACTCAATCATCTCCGGGCCGGCGGGTGTCAGATCAAGCTGGTACAGGTCTACACGGTCGCGCGATCGACGGCCGTCCCCGAGTGCACACCGATCCCCGCGCCCGAACTCGACGCGATCTCCGCGCGGGTGCGCGCAGAGACGGGGCTGACGGTCGAGACGTACTACGGGCCGGGATGAGTAAGGCCCACCGGCGGACTGACCGATAACCCACCTATGTCCGTCACCGTTCCCGCGCCCGAGCCGATCACCGCGTTCCCGCCGTCGACCCGGCGGTTCGACGTCGGCATCGTCGGCGGCGGCGCGGTCGGGCTGGCGACTGCGATGGCGCTCGCCAAAGACCGTCACCTGTCCGTGCTCGTGATCGAGGCCGAGTCGACCCTCGCGCGTCACCAGACCGGCAACAACTCCGGCGTGATCCACTCGGGGCTGTACTACAAACCGGGGTCGCTCAAGGCCAAGCTGTGCACCGAGGGGCGGGAGTTGATGTACCGGTTCTGCGCCGAGCACGCGATCCCGCACGAGCGGTGCGGGAAGGTCGTGGTGGCGCTGGACCCCGACGAGGTCGGGCGGCTCGGCATCCTGCTCGAGCGCGGGCGGGCGAACGGGCTGGCGGACCTCCGCGTCCTCCCGATCGAGGCCGTGCGCGAGTTCGAGCCGCACGTGGCGGGCGTCGCCGGGCTGTTCGTCGAAGAGACGGGGATCGTGTCGTACCGGCACGTGACGCGCGCGTTCGCCAAGGTCGTGCGGGCACACGGCGGCGGGGTGCACACG
>DATHXE010000690.1:0-4294 GCA_035459845.1 Tepidisphaeraceae bacterium
TTGACGCTCACCGGCGCGATGTCCCTCCGCCAGTGGATCGAGACGGCGTCCAAACTCGGCGTCGACGGCGTCGAGATGTACTTCGGCTTTATCGATCTGAAGGACGCCGCCACCTGGCCCGCCACCCGCCGGATGATCGAAGACCACGGCCTGAACATGCCCATGCTCTGCGTCTCCCCCGACTTCACCCACCCCGACCCCGCTTTCCGCCAGCAGCAAGTCGACCAGCAGAAGCGCATGATCGACATGACCCACACGCTCGGCGGCCGGTACTGCCGCGTCCTCTCCGGACAGCGCAGGCCGGAGGTCTCGCGCGAGCAGGGCCTCCGCTACGCCGCCGACTGCATCACGGCCTGCCTCCCCCACGCCGCCGATCGAAACGTGATCCTCATCCTCGAGAACCACTACAAGGACAATTACTGGCAGTACCCCGAGTTCGCCCAGAAGACGGACGTGTTCTGCGACCTCGTCGCCGCGATCCAAGATGCGAACTTCGGCGTCAACTACGACCCCTCCAACACGATCCTCGCCGGCGAAGACCCCCTCGACCTCCTCGCCCGCGTCAAAGACCGCGTCGTCACGATGCACGCCTCCGACCGCTACCTGGCCAGCGGCACCATCGACGACCTCCGCAAGGAAGAGGACTCCGTCGGCTACGCCCAGCGCCTCCGCCACGGCGAGATCGGCAAGGGGATGAACGACTACGACGCCATCTTCGGCACCCTCAAATCCGCCGGCTTCGGCGTCAGGCCGGAAAACCCGCCCGCCTGGATCAGCATCGAGGACGGCGTCGACGGCCTCGAACAACTCCAGCGCTCCGTCGAGTTCCTCCGCGCCAAGATGGCGAAGTACTGGGGCTAAGACGGATTGCCGATTGCCGATTGCCCATTGCCGATTGAACTCGCGAAGGACGTCCCCCCCCCCGTCATCCTGAGGTACTCCGAAGGATCTGGCCCCGAACGTAAGGGCCAGCCCGACGTTGGCGCACCGCCCCCGAACACCCACCCTCCCGGGTGCCATGGCCGCGCGCCCGGCCGCTCTCGAAGTTCGAGAAACGTCCTCGCGTGGCCATGCCGTTCGCCGTCCGGCATGGCCACGCGATCGCCCCGCCGGTCTGTCAGCACACCCTGGCGCGTGGCCATGGCACCCTGGGCATCTGATTCACATTGACATCGCCCTCCCACAAGTGAGACTGCCCCCCATGTCGTTCCGCTGCCTGCCGCTGCTCCTCCTCCTCCTCCCCGCGATTGCCCGCGCCGACATCGCCTCCCTCAAACCCGACCCCGCCGGCCACCTCCTCATCAACGACAAGCCCGCCAAACTCTGGGGCCTCCGCGTCGCCTGCGCCGCCACGTCCGACGCTGCCACCAAGCAACTTATCGAGACCCTCCCGATCCTCAAGGAAGACGGCGTCAACCTCCTCCTCGTCTGCTACCAGGGCGGCACCGGCCTGACGACCAAGACCTTCGCCGCCGACGGCGCCGCCTTCGATGACACCGCCGTCCGCGACCGCGTCCGCCAGATCATCGCAGCGGCCGACAAGCTCGACGTCTGCGTCGCCGTCAGCTGCTTCTTCCCCCGCAAGATGGGCATCGGCGGCCAGGACCCCAAGCTCGCCACCCGCGACGCCTACCTCGCCGCCTGCCGCACCGCGGCCGAAGAGCTCAAGGACAAGCGGAACGCGATGCTGATCGTCGCCGACCAACCCTCGGCCGGCGCGTTCGCCACGACCCCGATGAAGTTCATGCCCGCCGACATCATCGAGTGCCTGAAAGCCGTCGCCACCGTCGCCCCCAACGTCCCGCGCGGCGGCGGCAGCAGCGTCCACGCGGCGAATCAAATGATCGCCCAGTCGGACGCCGCCACGATCATCGTCCACGCCGAGACCGGCGCCGCCCCGCCCGCGTTCGCCAACGTCAAAAAGCCCATCCTCCACGCCGCCTACACCGGCCCGATCGAGACCGCCGGCAAGAACCCCCAGGGCTTCTACCCGCCCCCCGCCCGCCAGCCGTACTCGGACATGCTCGACAAGTACGCCGATGCGCCGATGGCCCACGTCGTCGCCCACTTCCCCGCCTGGACCGAGGGCGGCCAGGACCTCAAGCCCAACCGCTTCGACACCGGCGGCCCAGGTACCCAAAAGGAGCCCGGCCTCGCCTGGTACCTCGACGCCCTGCGCAAGCGCACCCGCAAACCCGACCCCGCCAAACCCGCCGCCCCCGGCGACGGCGGCAAACCCGGCAAATCCATCTTCGACTAACCCTTTTTAGACACCGATGCCACCGATAAACACCGATCAGCCACCGATCAATCCTGGGAATGATTGATCGGTGAACATCGGTGCCCATCCGTGTAATCGGTGTCAAAAAGAAATCTCGACGTGCCCGTCAGTCCGGCCGACCGGCTTGCTCCGCCCGTTCCCGCCGCCACCCGCACTCGGGGCATCCCTTCACGAAGTCGTACCCCAGGTCGTACCCGCACTCCACGCAGCACCCGCTCCGCACGCGCGCCACCTCGCGCACGAACCGCCGCGGCACGATCAGCGTGACCCACCCGAACAGGTAAATCACGCCGAAGAAGATCGTGTTCCCGACCAGGCCCGACCAGATCGGCTGCACCGGGAACGGCGCCCGCGGGTTCCCGCCGGGCGTGGTCGCCGTGGTTCCGGGTGGCGGCGTCATCGTGAACGACGACACCACCGCCTGCGACGACTGCGCCGCCGGCAGCGTCCCCGCCTGCGTCCCGTCCCGTTCCGACATCATCGCCAGCATCGGCCACCCGCGCGCGTCGATCAGCCGCTCCTCGCGCATCGTCGGGTGTTCGAAGTAGTCCGGCCGCGGCGCGTGCAAATTGCTCCACGCCGGGACCAGCGCGATCGGCGCAGGGCCGGCCGCCCCGCCGCCCCCCGACCGCGACGCGTACGTGCTGCTCGCCGTCGCCCCGCGCGCCCACTGGAGCAGGTTCTGGTCGTCGATCAGCCCGACCGCGTCCACCTCGTTCCAGCCGGGCACCGTGTCGCACGCCAGCCAAATCCGGATCTTCTTCGTCGGCACGTTGAGCGAAATGTTGATCTTCGACACCGGCACCCCGCCCGTCGTCCGGCTCTGCGGCGCCGGCGCGCCGGCCGCCACCGACCCGCCCGCGACCCCCGTCCCCCCGGGCACGACCCGCGTCCCCGATACCGGCTCGTCTTCGGTCAGCGTGTACACGCTTCGTGCAGACGCCGCACTCGTGCCCCCGCCGACCGCCGGCGGTCGCGCGCCAGTAGATCGTTCGGACCGCGCGTCCACGTCCGCCGCTCCCTTCGGCGCCTCGCTGGCCGGTTCCGGCGCACCCGGCGTCAGCGCCGGGGGGACGGGCGGGACCGGTGCCGCAGGCGGGGTCGGCGGTGTCGGTGGCGGCTTCGACGGGTCCACCCCCTCCCACGCCAGGTGCCAGTTCCCGTGTTTGTCACACACCTCTACCTTGACCAGAGCCCCCGGCGCGTCGTTCTCGTACACGTGCACCTGCCGCGGGATCACGGCCTTCGCGTAGTACAACTCGATCCACTCGGTCCCCGAGTCCGACGACGCCGACGCCCACGCCGTCACCTGGTCGCCCATCGTCGGCGTGTCCGGCGCGCCCGTCACCTGCTCGGGCCCCCAGTTCAGCCCGCGCACCCGCACCGAGCGGATCATCATCGCCCCGCCCTTCTCCCACCGCGACACCGACCAGTGGCCGCTCGCGTCGTACGAGTCGGCCGACATCGTCGTCCCCGTCATCACGTCCACCGTCGCCGCCAGAATCCACGCGACCGCCAACGTCGTGAGCAGCCCGAGTCCCAGGCACGTCAGCAGCAACTTCAAGGGCCACCCCAACCGCCGCACCCATCGGCCCCGCGACCGGCGCGGCGCCGGCGAAACCGAACTCTCCCCGCCCTGAGCGACGAAATCGGCTTGCGCGTTCATATCCATCTCCGGCAGACGTGCCCCAATCCCGACCGCCCCTGCACCGTTCGACGCCCCCCCGATCCCGGAGTTCCCGGAAGCCCCGCCGGCGCGACGTGCCTCATACGCCGCCGATCCTACCGCCGCCCCCCTCACTCCCCACGTAAATTGTTTGTATACTCCCGCCCTCCCCGGCGGACGGGCCCGCGCCCGCGCGCCGCCCTACGCCTCGCCCTCAACGGAACTTACGCCCATGGAAGTCGGAATCATCGGCCTGCCCAACGTCGGCAAGAGCACCATTTTCAACGCCCTCACCGCCGCCAAGGCTTTGGCCGCCAACTACCCGTTCGCCACGATCGACCCGAACG